>CAZMFZ010000061.1:0-21340 GCA_964565665.1 uncultured Bifidobacteriaceae bacterium
CTGTAGAAAAATTCAAAAAAGTACTTGTAAATGGTGGTGCTTCTATCACTCACGAGGAATTTTGGGGCTTAAAAACGCTTGCATATCCTATTAAAAATAAAAAATCAGGATATTATGTTTACTTCGAGTATGATGCCCCTACAACTTTAATAAAAACATTTGAGGTAGAGTTTGTACGTGATGAAAATGTGTTGCGATTCCTCACCACAGTTCTTGATAAATTCTCTTTGGCCTATAATGACAAAAGAAGAAAAGGTTCATTTAAAAAATCTAAAACTGAAGTAGCTGCATAATACCATGACATTAGTAAACGAAAAAATAAACAACGTAGAAACGCGCAAAAAATATTGCCGTTTCAAAAAAGCCGGAATCGATTATATTGATTATAAAGACGCAGATTTTTTATTGAAATTTGTAAATGAGCAAGGCAAATTACTTCCAAGAAGAATTACAGGCAATAGCCTTAAATTTCAAAGAAGAGTAGCCCAAGCCGTGAAAAAAGCCCGTCATATTGCATTGATGCCGTACTTGACTGATGGTTTGAAATAATTGTTTATCATTTACAATCAACGACATACAGAAATGGAAATCATATTAAAAGAAGATTATAAAGGCTTAGGCTTTAAAAATGACGTGGTGAATGTAAAGCCCGGATTTGGAAGAAACTATCTTATTCCGCAAGGCGTAGCAATTCAAGCTGATAAAACCAGTAAAAAAATACTGGCTGAAAACTTAAAACAGGCAGCTCACAAAGCAGAGAAACTTAAAAAAGATGCCCAAGATTTGGCGGAAAAATTAAATGCTATTACCCTTGAAATTGGTGCAAAAGTAGGCGAGTCAGGTAAAATATTCGGCTCTATTACTCCTTTACAAATTTCAGATGCACTGAAAAATAAAGGATTTAACATTGACAGAAAGAAAATTTATTTCAAAGACGAGATAAAAGAGGTGGGCGAATTTATTGCTCATATTATTATTCACAAAGAAGCTCAGGCATCTGTGAAATTTAAGATTGTTGCAGAATAAGTTTGTTTTTTAGCAATGGCAATAAAAAAGTCCCGACTACTATCAGGACTTTTTTATTGCCATTTAACATTGAGTTTATAAAGCTACTTCACTCATAAACTTGATTCTCATCAATCGTATTTCTTCGATTGAGAAGTTATCCTCTCCCAAATCTCCCAATGCTTTTTGAATATTGTCTGATTCAGAACTCATAAAGTAATCGTAAATATCATCTTGCTTGTCGGGGTCTATTACCTGATCGATATAATAATCGATATTTAATTTTGTACCTGAAAAACAGATATGCTCTACCTCATCGAGCAACTCGTCCATAGTAAGTACTTTCGCCTCTGCAACTTCTTCCAAATCTACTTTTCTATCAATTTGTTGAATGATAAAAATTTTGGTTTTTGACTTATTAACAGCTGATTTTACTACCACATCAGTAGCTGTAGCGATATCGTTTTCAACTACATATTTTTTAATACTGTCGATAAATGGCTTTCCAAATTTTGTTGCTTTGCCTAGCCCCACACCATTTACATGACCTACGTCTTCAATAGTAAGGGGGTATGTAGTAGACATTTCTTCCAAAGAAGTATCTTGGAATATAACGTAAGGGGGTACATTTTTCTCTTTCGCAATTTTTTTACGGAGGTTTTTAAGCAAGTCAAGCAACACAGGATCGAATGATTTTACTGTGCCTCCGGCCGGCTCTGGCACTTCAGCATCTTCATCGTTTGCATCAGAAAAATCATGGTCTTTAGAAAGATCGATTTCTGTTGGATTTTCTATAAAGTTTGCTCCTTTATCTGTCAATTTCAATACGCCTACATTCTCAATATCTTTCTCTAAAAATTGATACACTAATGCTTGGCGGAAAATTGAATTCCAAAAATCTGCCGGTCTGTCTTTCCCTTTACCATATAAACTGAGTTTGCTATGGCTGTAACTTTTTACGTATTCATTTTCAACACCTCGAATTACATCTGTAAGGTGATCTATTCCGAAGGTTTCTTCAGTTTCATCAACAGTTTGTAATGCGAGTAACAATTCATCCATAGCTGCGAACTTTTCTTTTGGTTTGAGGCAATTATCGCAGAATCCGCAATCTTTATCAAGCGTTTCACCAAAATAATTTAATAAGTGCCTTCTGCGACAAACTGAAGACTCTGCGTACGAAGTCATTTCTGCCAATAAGAGCCTAGCATTATCGCGTTCGGCTACAGATTTGTCTTTATTAAATTTTTCAAGCTTCTCAATATCATCATAACTGTAAAACATAAGGCAATTGCCTTCTAATCCATCGCGTCCGGCTCTGCCTGTCTCCTGATAGTATCCTTCAAGTGATTTGGGTGCATCGTAGTGAATAACGAAGCGTACATCTGGCTTATCAATTCCCATCCCAAATGCAATGGTTGCTACTACTACATCTACATCTTCATTAAGGAAAGCATCTTGGTTTCCCATGCGAATATCTGACTCCAAACCTGCGTGATAAGGCACTGCTTTGATGTCATTTACTTTCAATAAATCAGCAATTTCCTCTACCTTTTTGCGGCTAAGGCAATAGATGATGCCTGATTTGCCTTTATGCTGTTTGATGTATTTGATAAGTTGCTTCTTGGCTCCTGTTTTTGGGCGAATTTCATAATATAGATTTTTTCTATTGAACGAAGATTTGAAAACTTGAGCTTCCTCCATTTGCAAATTCTTCTGAATATCAATTTGCACTTTAGGAGTGGCTGTGGCGGTAAGTGCAATTACAGGTGGGTTGCCCAATTGCTCAACTATCGACTTGATTTTGCGGTATTCTGGGCGAAAATCGTGACCCCATTCTGAAATACAATGTGCTTCGTCAATAGCTACAAATGCGATATTGGCTGTTTGTAAAAAAGCCAAATTGTCTTCTTTTGTGAGCGATTCGGGAGCTACATACAATAGTTTACATTCTCCGTTAATCACATCTTTTTTAACTCTATTAATCTCTGCTTTTGTAAGCGTAGAGTTCATAAATTGGGCATTCACGCCAAATGCGGTTAGTTGATCTACCTGATTTTTCATCAGGGCTATAAGTGGCGACACCACAACGGCTACACCATCACGTACTATTGCGGGCAGTTGGTAGCAAAGCGACTTTCCTGCTCCTGTGGGCATAATCACAAATGTGTTTTTGCCATCCATTAATGAATTGATTACTGCCTCCTGATTTCCTCGAAAATGGTCGTATCCGAATACTTCTTTGAGTTTTGATTTTAGCAGATCATGATCTACTTCCTGTTCTAACAACATCTTCCTTCTTTTTGCTTAAAATATTAATTCCCTGTTTGAATTTTGCACTCAGTGCGAGCCGATTCTAAAAGTGAAACGGGAATATGAAATTAATAAAAAAAATTGGAATAAAAATTAAAAAATATGAGCAAATATGTTATCTATTTGATTTCAATGATTTTGAACTCTGTTCTACGGTTTTGCTGATGCTCTTCCTCGGTAGTTGCCTCTTGAATAATATGCCTTATTTCACCATACCCCACAGCTTTTATACGTTCGGGTGTTACGGCATTGGCAAGAATATAATTTACAGCTGATTGGGCTCTGGCTTGAGAAAGCTTCATGTTGTATTCATCGTTGCCACGCGAATCGGTATGTGAACCAAGCTCTACAATTACTCCAGGATTATTTTTTAAGAACTCGATAAGCAGCAACAAATCTGGTTCGGCTTCAGGGCGGATGTTTGACTTATTGTAATCGTAGAAAATATTTTTGAGTACAATCTCTTTGCCAACTTCTACTTTTTCTAGCTCTACAGTAGCATTATAATATCTTTTTGTGAGGGTGTCGGATATTATTTCCTCAGTAAATTTATTGTCTTTGGTTCTAAAAGTCACATTTGTAGTAAAGAACCCTTTCTTTTGTGACTTAATAATGTAGGTAGAATTGGTGTCAATAAGGAAGGACACTATGCCGCCATTGGCAGAAAGGCTATCTTCAAAGTCTTCGCCAGATTCAAACTCAAGCTCTACGTAAGCACTATCCAGTTGCTTTACTGCTTCATTTTCAGTGGCTTTGGAAACTACATTTATTTTGAGAAATGAAATTACATTTTTATAGGTTGGTCTCCTTGGTTTTGCACCCAACCAAAATTCATATATATCATCATCGCCTTTGCCACCTACTCTATTTGAAGAGAAGTACCCACCTTTCAGATCATCTTTGTATGAAATGCCAAAATCATCGGCACTAGTATTCATTGGTGGCCCAAGATTTACAGTGCCTTCTTCTGTTTTGGTGGAATCGAAAGTAGTGCTGTCGTCTAAAGTTACAAAAATATCAAGCCCACCAAGTCCAGGATGTCCATCAGATGAAAAGAATAATTTTCCATCTTTCCTGATATAAGGAAACATTTCATTTCCATACGTATTAATTTTAGGTCCTAGATTTTCAGGCTTCACCCAACCACTATCTGACAATGTTGACTTGTATAAGTCTATGCCACCATTGCCCCCTCTTTTATTGGAGGCGAAATACAATGTTTTGCCATCATTTGAAAATGCAGGGGTCGATTCCCAGCTTCTTGACTCAGAAATGGGCATAATAGCTGGTTTTGTCCATTCGCCATCTCGCATTTCGGTGAAAAACAAATCGGTATCAACTGCGCCTTTTCGTCTGCCATCGTTAGATCGCACGAAGACAATTAAAGTACCATCAGGTGAAATGGCAGCGCAGGCTTCGTGGGTGCTGTTGTTATTAATTTTAGATTCAAATTCTTTTTTTATACCAGTTCCTTCTACATTATTGTCGGGTTTGAAAGTGTAAATATCAGTAAATCCTGTTCCAATAGCTTTGTAGGTTGTTTGGGTGTTGGCAGCAGTGAATACTATATCGCCATCTTTGCTCACAGTAGGGCCATACTCAGGTCCTTCAGTATTTATGTATTCTCCTCCATTTTTTACATTATAAAAGGTTTCTTTATTTAATAATGGGCGAATTTCTCTCATGAATTTTGCTTCACTTTCTGCTTGCTTTTTAAACGCTTTGTTTAATCCATTCTTGGCATATTTTTCAAAGGCAACTCTTGATTCCTCATAATTTCCCATTGATTTTAGTGCTTGAGCATAATAAAAATTCAGTTTGTCTTCTCTTGATTTGGCTCTAATGGCTTCTGCATAAAAGTGAGCAGCATCTGGAAGCCTGTTGGTAGTGCGGTAATTTTCAGCTATCAAATAATTGAGTTTAGCTTTACTACCCCCTTTTTCAATTGATTTTTTATAGAGTGCAATGGCTTCATCATTGTAACCTAAAGCTTGTTTTTTTATGGCTTTGTTGTAATCTCTGGTAGCTCTATTTACACAGCTTTGTAAAAGTAAACCAACTAAAAACGAAGAAATTAATAAGCCTTTGATGGAAGAAAGGGAAATTGACATAAGAAGTAAAATCTTTTCAGAAAGCTAAATTATCAATTTAATCTATTTAAAATACTACAATATGGGTCTTTTTAGCGAAATATTAACTCCCAAAAGTTAAAAGATGGCACAATTGATTTTATTGGGTGTTTCATTAGTATAGTAAATTCGATACTATTAATATTGCACTATTAACAAAACCTTAAAAATTATGTCGAAATATAAAGCTGGTGTGCTATTTGGTGATGAATTACAAGCATTGTATGATGATGCCAAAAACAATAATTTTGCCCTTCCTGCGGTAAATGTAATTGGAACAGACAGTGTAAACGCTGTTTTAGAAACGGCCGCAAAAGTAAATTCTCCCGTAATTATTCAGTTTTCAAACGGTGGAGCTCAATTTTACGCTGGCAAAGGAATGCCCAACGACAAATTGCAAGCCAATATTGTGGGTGCAATCAGCGGAGCAAAACACGTACATGAAGTTGCACAATATTATGGTGTGCCTGTAATACTTCATACCGACCATGCCGCTAAAAAATGGCTTCCATGGATAGACGGATTGCTAAAAGCTGGAGAAGATTTTAAAAAAGCCAACGGTGTGCCTCTTTTTAGTTCACACATGCTTGATTTGAGCGAAGAGCCTTTGCACGAAAACATAGAAATTTCTACCGAATATTTCAAAAGAATTAATGCTTTAGGGATGGCTATTGAAGTAGAATTGGGTGTGACTGGCGGAGAAGAAGATGGCGTAGATAATACTGACATTGACAACGACAAACTATATACACAACCAGACCATGTGTGGCAAACGTATCAAAGTTTGTTAAAAATAGGTTCTAGATTTTCAATTGCTGCTGCTTTTGGCAATGTGCATGGGGTTTACAAGGCAGGAAATGTAGAGTTAAGACCTATTATTTTGAAAAATTCTCAGGATTATGTAAAAAAACAATTGGGTACTACTTCCGACAAACCATTGTATTTTGTTTTCCATGGTGGAAGTGGCTCTGAAAAAGAGAAAATTGCCGAATCATTAAATTATGGAGTAATCAAAATGAATATTGATACTGATATGCAATGGGCGTTTTGGGAAGGGATTTTAGGGTATTATAAAGGAAAAGAAGGCTATTTGCAATCGCAATTGGGCAGCCCAGATGGTGTAGATTCTCCTAATAAAAAATATTACGACCCTCGAGTTTGGCTCCGCAAAGGGCAGGAAAATTTTGTAAAACGTTTGGAAGAAGGGTTTAAAGATTTGAATGCACTGAATAGAAACGCTTGAAAAAAGAATGTGTAATGCGTAATGATGAATGCTGGGAAATTGAATTTTCTAGTTAATTTTTCATTACACATTGCAAATTAATAATTACGAATCAAAAAAAATGACTTGGTTTAAAAGACAAGATAAAGGCATAAGTACCCCCACGGAATCGAAAAAAGAGGCTCCTGACGGGCTTTGGTACCAATGCCCGAGTTGCAAAAAAATACAACATATTCGTGAGCATAGCAACAATTCATGGACTTGCATCAATTGCAACTACCATGAAAGGATAGATGCGGCTCGCTATTTCGAATTGATATTCGACAATAATGAATTTAAAGAAATGGATGCCGATATGACATCGAGCGACCCACTTGAGTTTGTAGATACCAAAAAATATCCTGAAAGAATAAAAGCTACCATCAAAAAAACGGGTCTGAAAGATGCTTGTCGCACCGCTTACGGACAAATGAACGGAAGCCTGATAGTGATTTCATGCATGGATTTTAGTTTTATAGGAGGCTCTATGGGTTCGGTGGTTGGCGAAAAAATAGCGCGTGGCATGGAAAAAGCAATGGAGCTAAATGTTCCATTCCTTATGATTTCGAAATCGGGAGGGGCAAGAATGATGGAAGCAGGCTATTCTTTGATGCAAATGGCCAAAACATCGGCCAAAATCGCCTTGATGGACCAGAAAAAAGTACCTTATATTTCATTGATGACCGACCCTACCACAGGTGGGGTAACGGCTTCTTATGCGATGCTTGGCGATTTTAATATCTCAGAACCTGGAGCATTGATTGGCTTTGCTGGACCTAGGGTAATACGTGAAACCATTGGTAAAGACCTGCCTGAAGGCTTTCAAAGTGCCGAATTTTTACTAGAACATGGTTTTCTGGATTTTATTGTAGATAGAAAAGAGTTAAAAGAAAAGTTGACAAAACTTTTAAAAATGATAACCAAGTAAACAAAAGAGCCATTCGAATTCGGATGGCTCTTTTCATTTATCTAGGTTTACAATATTATTTCCAAATATCATCTTCAATCGCCCATCCACTCCCAAGCACTTCGATACGCCCCTATAGTTTCGCAATATTGTAGAAAAGAGCCGTAAAAAGCATCGCTGCCAAAGGTGGCTGAGTCGCCCAACACTACCAGTTTCTTTTTTGCTCGTGTCATGGCCACATTCATTCTGCGATAATCTCTCAAAAAACCTATTTCACTTTTTTCATTGCTTCGCACCAGAGAAATATAAATCAGATCTCGCTCCTGACCTTGAAACGAATCAATCGTGTTGATGGTAATGTCGTGTGAGGCTAACAAATTGTCGCCCATATTTTCCCTAATAAATTCCACTTGCTCTTTATAAGGAGAAATAACGCCTATGCTTATTTTCTCATTTGAATTGAAAAGTAAATTATTCAAATGCTTCTGTATAATCTGCCATTCATCGGGATTGAAATAACTTCTCGACCCTTCTTTAGTTTTCTCCTCAAAGCCGCATCCGGCAGTGTCAATCAATTCTAATTGAGCAGAAAATGTGCCATTAATCATTAACCCATGGTGTTTGACAGTTGCATCTGCTTCTAATTTCCCTTTGTAAAAATATTGGTTTGAAAAGCCCATGATTTGTTCATTCATGCGGTATTGCACTTTCAACAAATTTACATTCCTTAAATTTTTTAAGGCTTTTTCCATCAAAGTAATTTCCAAACCATTTTTTCGAGCTTCGTCAGATTTTACGGTAGGTGGAAGTTGAAAAGGATCGCCCGCCAGTACCAGCTTTTGTGCTTTTAAGATAGGAATCCAAGTGGCAGGTTCTAAAGCTTGGGCAGCTTCATCGATAATTACTGTTTCAAATTTCAGCTTTTCAATATGTCTATGGTTGGCACCAACTAAAGTACAAGTCACCACTTGAGCTTTTTCCAACATCAATTCTATGGCTGTATTTTCCAAATCTACAGCATCTTTTACGCAGTTCTTAGCCTCTTTGAGCAATAAATTCCGTTGAGTTCTTTCGTCTTTACCAAATTTGCTATTGTATTTCAAAGCCATTCTTCGGTATTCATCACTTTGTTTTTTTATTTGTTTGATGAGTTTATTCCCATCACTTTCTGCCAATTTATACTCTACTGTGTGCGAAACAATGGCTTGGTCTATGCGGGATAGATTGCCAATTCTAATCACATTTATCCCTGCTACATCAAGCTTTTCTGTCAATAAATCGGCTGCTGCATTGGAAGGTGCACACACTAATATTCTTTTTTCTATTTCAGTAAGTTGAATAATAGCTTCGACCAAAGTGGTGGTTTTGCCTGTGCCTGGCGGCCCGTGAACCACACAAATATCTTGGTTGTGTATAATGGCATTTACAGCTTCATTTTGAGAGTGATTTAGTTTGGAAGATGGGCTGTATGATTCGTTAGATTCCAAATCGCTTAGCTTGATTTGCGGTTTCGTACCATTAATTAAATCAATAAAGTGGCTCACTATTGGATGCTGCTTTTGGGAAAGTAAATCGAGCACATCATCCATTACCTCATAACTTTTATCGTCAAACAACAATTCTACTCCTATTCTTCCAGAGGAAAGCCAATAGGGTAAGTCGTTGGCAGTCAGGATAATTTTCATCGTATTGCCAGATAAAAAATGGATTGTTCCGTTGCTTTTATCTTCAGGGGCACCACCCGATAAATAAAGCCTTACTAACTTTCCGCCTGAAAACTGATGGGTAATTTCCTTATTTTTCACCCTTTCAACCACTACAAAGGGATAATCGCCTAAGCCATAGCCAGTTTCTTTGATAACGAGCGGCTCCCAACATAAGCCCTTTGCTATTTTTTCTTTGGTAGACGCATGGCTGATGAGTGCATTGTATTGCTCAAGGTCAGCTGATTTTTCTTGGGTTAATAGCTTTTTTAGTGAAAGGAAATAGGCTTGCTGTTGCACTTAAATTGGGGAATGTAAAAAGTGATTTATTCATTAAATTTGATAGCCTTTAGATTAGCTACGCGAATTTCGACACATAACTCAAAGGTAATTATTTCTTCCGTATGATGAAATCATCGTCATTTTTTCCTCTTTTAAATAGATTTTTGTCAGGGCTAAAAAAGCCATAAACTTTACAATTTACTTTATAATAACATCATCAAAAATCGAGCTTCGCCATACTACCTGAAATAATCTCAAACAGGCTATCTTGCTATATGAAATTTGCAGATGTTAAAAATGATATCGCTTTTAGAAAAATATTCGGAGATGAGAATCGGAAAATTATTCTAATCTCTTTTTTAAACGCAGTTCTAAAACTGAATGGAGATAAAAAAATAGCCAATGTTTTTATCCTTAACCCTTTCCAACTACCTATCATTCAAAGCCTTAAAGCCACTATTATCGACATCAAAGCCTTTGATGAACGTGGCAACGAATACATTATTGAAATGCAAGTAGCGAATGTAGATGGTCTTGAAAAAAGGCTACAGTATTATTTGGCCAAAGGTTATACCTCACAGATTGAAGTCGGAGAGAATTTTTCTAAACTACATCCTATTATTTTTATTGGAATTTTTGACTTTACATTCTCCTAAAACCCAAATTATCTTTCAAAACACCTGACTATTGACACCGAAACAGGTGAAAACTTGTTTAAGGACTTTGAATTTGATTTGATGGAACTACCCAAGTTCATCAGAAATGAAGCAGAATTAGTCTCAATCATAGACAAATGGGCGTATTTTATCAAGAATGCCGACAATTTGGAAGTATTGCCTGATGGTATTGAAGATGAAGGTTTAAAAGCAGCTTATCAATCTGCTCAAATACACACCTGGAATAAAAAAGAACTGGAAGAATACGAGTATGCTGCAATGCGAGAATGGGATGGAATAAATGGAGAGAAATTTGCACTCAGAGAGGGTATAAAAAACAGTCAAATTGCATCCGCTAAAAAACTAATAGCGGGAGGTGTGGACTTTGAGCTAATTAAACAAGCGACTGGAATCTCAGGCGAAGAGTTAAAAACATTAATTGGCAAAAAGTAAAACCCTTGAAACCATATTCAGCCATCTAGAAATACCCATCATTTTAACAAATTCTTCACTTCGTTCAATTTTAGCAAGGCTTCAATAGGCGACATGGTGTTCACATCTATTTTATCGAGCACTTCTTTTAATCGTGAATAGCCTGAATGTTCTGATTCAAGCGATTTGGAAAGACCGGGCTTTGGCAAACTTTTCATTTTGTCAAGTGTATTTTCCTTCATTTTGCTTTCTTCAAGTTTGTGCATTATTTCATCTGCGCGCAGCACGACATTGATGGGAATTCCTGCCATTTGAGCCACGTGAATTCCGAAACTATGTTCTGCACCACCCTCTTTGAGCTTTCGCATAAAAATGATCTTGTTGCCTGCTTCTTTTACCGAGACATTGAAATTTTTTACCCTTGGTAAATCGTTGTTTATCTCGTTCAATTCATGGTAATGCGTAGCAAAAAGGGTTTTGGCTTTAAATTTGGGGTGGTTGTGCAGAAATTCTACAATAGACCATGCTATTGAAATGCCATCGTACGTGCTTGTACCTCTTCCAATTTCATCCATCAGCACCAAACTTTTATCGCTTAGGTTGTTGAGAATGCTGGCAGTTTCGGTCATTTCTACCATAAAGGTCGATTCGCCTTTTGAGAGATTGTCGGAAGCTCCGACTCTAGTGAAAATTTTGTCAATTACGCCAATTTGTGCGCTTTCAGCTGGCACATAACAACCAATTTGTGCCATTAGCACAATTAAGGCCGTTTGCCTAAGTACCGCAGATTTTCCAGCCATATTGGGCCCTGTGATGATAATTATTTGTTGGGTTTCATTATCAAGATAAATATCGTTGGGTACATAATTTTCACCCACACCCAACTGCTTTTCTATTACCGGATGCCTACCTGCTTTTATATTTAAAATATCCGAATCCGTGATTTTTGGTTTGGTGTAATTGTTGATCTCTGCCACTTGAGCAAATGAAATCAAACAGTCAAGTTCAGCAATAATTCTTGCATCTTGCTGAATGATTGGCACATACGTAGCAGCTATAGCTACCAATTCATTGAATAATACTTGCTCAAGTCCATTGATTTTCTCTTCAGCACCTAATATTTTTTCCTCGTAAATTTTCAGCTCTTCGGTAATATATCGTTCGCCATTTACGGTGGTTTGCTTTCTTATCCAGTCGTTTGGCACTTTGTTTTTGTGCACATTTGTAACTTCTAGATAGTAGCCAAATACTTTATTGAATTGGATTTTCAGTGATGAAATACCTGTCCGTTCTATTTCCTGATAGGTGATTTGTAAAAGATAATCTTTGCCTGAATAAGCGATTTTACGCAGACTGTCTAGTTCTTCATTCACGCCATCACATATTAAATTGCCCTGGTTAGCCAATATGCCAACCTCGGGTTTCAATGCTTTGGCAATTTTATTTACTAAAAATTCACAAGTATTGAGCAATGAAACTAGCTTTTTTACTTCAGCAGGCAGTTTTGCTTCATTTAGAATCGCAATAATTTTACCTACTTTTTCAAGTGATTTCCGAAGCTGGCCCAGTTCTCGGGGATTGATTCTTTTCGCTGCTACCTTTGAAACTAATCGCTCTAAGTCGCCCACTTCTTCCATCAATTCCCTAACAGTTGCTCGTAATTCCTTTTGTTGGAAGAAAAAATCGACCGTTTTTTGCCGATGATGAATAAGATTCATATCCTTCAAAGGCATCAAAAGCCACCTGCGAAGCAACCTGGCAGCCATAGGCGATATGGTTTTATCAATCACATTCACTAAAGGAACACCCCCTTCGTAAGGCGAGTTGATGAGTTCCAAATTACGAATGGTAAACTTATCGAGCCATACAAATTTCTCTTCCTCTATGCGTGCTACGCCACTAATATGGCTTATTTCATGGTGTTCGGTGAGTTTTAAATAATACAAAATAGCACCTGCTGCGACTACGCCTAGTTGAAAATCATCGATTCCATAGCCTTTTAGATTTTGCGTATTAAAATGCTTATTAAGGTTTTCGTAGCCATAATCGAATCTATATACCCAATCATCGATAGCAAAGTAATTGTATTTCTCTTCATACTTGGCTACAAAACTATTTTTATGATCCTTACTTAGAATCACTTCTGAAGGCGAGAAACTCTGCAATAATTTATCAATGTAAGCCTGGGAGCCTTCCGTGACTAAAAAATCGCCAGTGGAAATGTCGAGAAACGCAATTCCTACATTCATTTCCGCATAAAAAACGGACGCGAGATAATTGTTGAGTTTGGATGAAAGTACGTTGTCATTCATCACCACACCGGGTGTTACGAGTTCGGTTACGCCTCTTTTCACCAATCCTTTGGCGAATTTGGGATTTTCCAGTTGCTCGCAAATGGCTACCCGAATACCCGTTTTGACTAATTTGGGCAAATAGGAATCTATAGAATGGTGTGGAAAACCTGCCAATTCGGTTTCGCTTGCCGAGCCATTGCCCCTTTTGGTAAGCGTGATACCTAATATTTGGCTCGCTTTCACGGCATCTTCTCCAAATGTTTCAAAAAAATCGCCTACCCTAAAAAGTATCAATGCACCCGGATGCTGCAACTTAATCTCAGCGTGTTGCTTCATCAAAGGAGTCTCCGTTTTTTTCTTTATATATATAGGGTGTTCATCACCAAATAGGTCTGTCATTTCTAAAAATTGTAGTAAAGCAAAAATACAGCAATAAATAAAAAGACTAGAAATATTAGCTGATGGAAGTTTTTTTAAATAAAAAGCATACCCATAGGGAGGAGCGAGTTTTTTATAAAAATCTTTTCCAAAGTTCTAAACTTTGGAAAAGATAGATTTATAGCCACCCATCTTATTTTAACCGTGTCTGGTGCCATACTTTTTTCCTTAATTCTCAACAACTCAAAACCATCTATTTCTGGCATTTTAAGGTCAAGATGATATTGTTAATTGTATCATCTATCCACATTATTTTTTTAGCCATTAAACTCATATTCTTTTAAATATATTTTAAAAGTAGAGCCTTCATTGATAGCACTATTCACCTCTATTTTACCTCCATTTTTCTCCACCATACTTTTAATAAGATGCAAACCAATGCCTTTCCCGTGCGCCTTTTTAGTAAATCGGGTAAATGGTTTGAACAATTGTTTGCCTACCCGCTCCATATCCATTCCCATACCGTTGTCTGCGATTGTTAGTATGATAAAGCTGTCTTCTTTTCTCGTTTCAATGTCTATGATTAAGCTTTTATGGTCGGATTTGTATTTGATGGCGTTAGTGATGAGGTTTTTGATTATACTCAATATATAGGCTTCGATATATACTATGCGATCGTAGTGCAATTTTATTTTTACAGTAGCCCCTATGCTCTTTATTGTTTCCTCCTGTTCGTCTAGCACCATCTGTAATATGGCGTTGAGTGCTATATTTTTAATGGTGATATTTTCATTGCTCTGCACTTCAATTATTTCAACCATCCCGTTTATGGTATAGTCAAGCCTTTCTACCGAATTCTCTAGTACTTTTTGGTATTTAATTTTTTGAAGTTCATCTTCTTCAGCATCCATCAAAGAAATCAATTGCTTCATATTGGTAATCGGAGCCCTGAGATCATGTGCTGCCATAAACACAAAATTATCTAAGAAATCATTTTTACGGCTCAGTTCTTCATTAATTTTAAAAGTCTCTTGTAAAGAAAATTTGAGTTTTTCATCTGAATGAATGCGTTCTGTAATATTTGTAAACAGAATAGCTACCATTTTGCTTCCCTTCTCGCCTAATCTGAAAGCGTAAACCTCAAACCAGCGGTTTAAGGGTGTTGATTCTTGTGTAAACCTGATGGGTTCGCCCGTTAGCGCTACCTTGCCAAACGTCTCGAACCAAAAATCTTCTAAAGTTGGTATCGCTTCTCTGGCAGTTTTATTTGTTAGATCTGGCAAGCCTGTTTGCTGACAAAATACTGGGTTGTTTTCAATAAAGCGGTAATCAAGGGGCTTATTGTTTTCATCAAAAATCAGTTCTACAATCGATAAACCCTGATCCATAGTTTCAAATAAACCACGGTATTTTTCTTCACTTGTTTTTAATTTAAATTCTGCCTCTTTCTGGTCGGTTATATCAATCGTAATTCCTGTAAGGGATTCGGCTTCCCCCTTAACATTATAATTATATTTTCCATAAGAACGCATATAGCGCAGCTCACCATTTTGCTCTTTTTTTATAAAATAATTTGATTCGTATACTGTATCATGAAGTCTTGCCTCTTCTACCTTTTTAAAAGCCATTTCTTTATCCTCGGGCAAAATAATTTTATGCCAATCTTCATAGTTGAGGTCTGTGCGATGCTCATCGTAGCCCCACATTTTTTTGTGCAAGCCACTCCATTCCAATTTTTGGGTTTGCAAATCGAGAGACCAAGTACCTCCGTTGGCAGAGTCGGTGGCTAGTTTCAAATATGTAGCTTGTTGCCGCGCTGCAGCTTCGCTTGCTTCTATTTGCTTGCGAGCTTTTACCTGTGCTGTCACATCAATAACATGAGCCATTATCCGATCCACCTTGCCCATTTCATCTTTTAATGGCTGCAAGAATAAATTGAGAAAGTACTGTTCTACATTGCCATTGCCTTTTGTGTTTAAGTCGATAGCAATTTCATTGTTGATGAAACTTTCGCCACTTGCAAATACATTGTTGAGCAATTGAATGTAGCCCTGTTGTTCTATTTCGGGAAAATGTGCTTGCACAGTGTGACCAAGTGTGATTTTCCGACCTACTAATTTCTCGTAATTGGCATTTGCAAATTCGAAAGTTAATGCACCGCCTTGCAGAATGGCAATACCTGCGGGTGCATTCATAAACGAATTGTAAAGCACCTGTCGCTCTTTGCTTAAGCGGATTTCACTTTCAGCAATTACTGCATTCAAAGCGGTGCTTTCTTCCAGCAGCTGTTTTAGTTCTTCTTCGCTGGCGCTCAGTTCTTCTGTTCTCTCCGTTACTTTTTGTTCAAGCTCATCGTTGAGTTTAATCAGATTTTCTTCTGCACTTTTGAGCTCTTCTAAAGCAGCAGCCAATTCCTGATTTTGTTGCCTCAGTTCATCAGTTAATTTTTTATGCACATCTGTAGTCGGTATTGATAAAATTTGTGGGGCGATTTTTACCAACATGAAGGCAGTACCGATGGATGCTATTGCAGTGATAACCCTAAAAGTAGAATCCAATCTGTAGAAAGGATGCCAGATGTTGATCACATCCATAATGTGGGTTAAGCTGCAGCTCAAGATGAACGCTGCAAAAAGCACAATCAATGGTATAAAATTGATGTCTTTTCTGGCTCTTACATTGAATATCAAAGTAAGTGGAATAGTCAGATAAGCGAGGGCTATGAGGCTGTCTGAAATGGCGTTTGTCCACACAATGGCAGGATCCCAAAAATAACAATGCCCATGCGGCATGAAATCATTTTCGAAGAGCTTCTTGAAGAATTCCATAAACGTACAGTATTAAATGAATTGGCTGATTATGTAAAATTAAAATAAATATTTTTAAGTTATTTCGAATAATTTTAGTGAGCCTCGCTGGTATTCTTTTCCAGCAAGTACATCATAATTGCTTTAGCTTCATCTTTTATCGCTGTTGCGTGGTCTGTGGCACAAAGGCCAAATCGTTGTGTTCTGTGTGCCAAATACATCGGCTATGAAGTGGCGGGAGCAAACTCCCGCCAGCGATAGTAAAAGTATTGCCTCTTTAGCTTACTCTTTTATCATTATGCCTAATTTTTCTAGCAATTGGGGTGTTTTTTTCAGGGCAACCTTTGCCGTTTCTTTAAAATCGCGGTACCACTCTGTTAGTTCTTCAATGGCATTATTTCTATCGGCTGTGGCATTTTGAGCATCGCCTTTGGTATTATATTTATTAGCCTCTTTTTGTTCCAAGGTGCTTATTTTATCTAAAACTGCTTTCATTTCAACCTCGGTAATGCCTTTTTTTAACAAAGCAGCTTTAATGGTAGCAGAGTCTATCGCATTTTTATAAAACGTTTTAGCCTGACTAAGCCAACCACTAATCGTTCGGTCTCTTCTACTATTCAGCTGCAATTTTTCTAAATCGCCTCTATTATTTTTGAGTGCTACACGGGCGAGGGCTACATGATCGTTGTATTCATCTTCAATTTCTTCTTTTAATTGATCAAAATCGTCCTTAGCGCCAAATTTATCGCCATACTTATTTTTTTGACCGATGTAAAATTCATTTGCACTTTGTAGCAGAAGCTTGGCTTCGCTCATGGCGGCAGCATCGAAGCCTCGTTTTGCCAAGGCAGTTTGAATATCGGCATTGTCGACTGTATTTTGAATAGCAACCCCTATCATTTTTAGCTGCACTTCAATAGAAATATGCTGATTACTACTTCCACTGGTAGAAGGTGCGGGAGAATTTGTGTTTTCTGTGCTCATTGTATAAAGTTATATTTAAATGAAGCTCTAAACTACAAATAAAATTTATCTTTAAAATAAATGATTGCTATTAATAAATAAACGATAAAGTAACAGTACACTGTAATTACCTTGCTTTACAGTACTATTTCATTGGATTACATGCTTATTTAATTACGTTACATTATAATTTCCTTGCAATACAGCTTCATTTCCTTTCATTGCAACCTCATTTCCTTACATTTCATTGTCATTTACTTGCGTTACAACTTCATTTAGTTGCCTTGTATTATCATTTCATTACGTTACAACATCATTTCTTTGCATTGCATTAGTATTTAAATACATTACATTGTAATTTACTTGCGTTACGTAGCAATTCGTAGAATTACAAACGCTCCCTTATGGGAGTTTTTAGCCAATCTTTTTCACATTCTACATCTCATACTACCTATTTAATAGATTTTACTATCCGTGTAGAGGAAAACTATTTGTAGGCTTTAGGTAGTGGCACAATTTTTATTAATCCTTTAATAGTTAAGTCTTAATTTAAACCAGTATGAAGAATAAAACCAATTATGTACAAGAGTCTCCTTCTGTACTTGAAGAATTCTTTATCGATGAAATAAAAGATATTTATTGGGCTGAAAAGCATTTGACAAAAGCTCTTCCTAAATTAGCTAAGGCTTCCACTTCAGCAGATCTGAAAAAAGCTTTAACTGAACACCTAACGCAGACTGAAGACCAAGTAAATAGGTTGGAAAACATATTCGAAATGCTCGGAGAAAAACCACAGGTCAAAAAATGCGATGCCATGGAAGGTTTGATTTCTGAGGGCGAATCAATAGTAGAAGCTACCACCACTGGTACATCGACAAGGGACGTAGGTATAATAATGGCTGCTCAAAAAGTGGAACATTATGAGATTGCTACGTATGGCGCATTGGTTCAACTAGCCAAAGCTCTTGGCAAAGAAGATGTGGCAGCCATTTTCGCTACTACATTGGCAGAAGAAAAAAAGGCTGACCTTCTATTAACTACCATAGCTGAGGGCCATGTAAATACTGAGGCTCTTAAAGATAAATAATTATTAAATTCATCAAAAAAAGGGCAGGATTAAATAATCCGGCCCTTTTTTTATGCCTTATTGAGTCTCATTGTGTGATTTTGTGCCCTAAAAAACCTTATTATTTAGCTCGCTGAAAATATACAGCTTGCAGTAGGTTTCATTCAATAAATCTTTTCCAAAGTTTAGAACTTTGGAAAAGCTGACGGCCTAGATTATTTAATCCGCACTACTCTTTACCAGTAGATGTGCCTCATTTTTTTTGATATTTAATTTTCAATATCAAAAGCACCATATTCACCAAAATTGAGAAACTATTGGTGACTATAACTGGAATATCTTTAATCAAAACTCCGTAATACGTCCACAAGCCTAAGCCAGTGATAAGGCTGATAATCATGCCGATAGAAAGGCTGTCAACATTTTTATCTTTAATAGTTTTTATGAGCTGTGGCAGCATAGCCGAGGCTGTTATCACACCGGCAACTATACCTACAATTTGAGTTAAGAGATTAGCCATAAATATAAAATGAAGGTGTAGGTGGTAAATGAAGTAGGTGGTTTAGTCAAGTTGAAATCTGAGGATAAAATATTTAGACTAGGTTTTTAACTCTTTCAACCGAACTTCATTTTACTATTTTGAAATTTTTGAACTTTAGCAATGTTTAAATATTGTTCGTATTCCATCTAGCAAAAAAAAGGAACCGTTTGAAGGTTCCTTTTTTCAATAATTGTGGTAGCTTCATCATGATTAGAAGTAGGTTGCATTATTTTATTTTAGTTTAATAAGTAATTGCACCAGCTTTCGATTGTTAAATCGGCAAAAAAGTATGCCATCAAAGCATTATATCAATTGGAATATTAAAGATATTAAAATTTGTATATATTCTAATTCTGCCTCCAATCAATGCCTAGCTACCTAGCAAAGCAATTATATACAGCACTGTGAAATCACACAGCTACGAGTGAGTTTCTAGAAGAATTTTTTAAGCAAACTAAGGACTTTTGTTCCGCTTGCTTCTTTACCATTGAGTATATAATATAGTTGAATATAGTTTCGTCTTCTTGGGATATGTCGGTCTTAAAATCAACGATACTTCCTACAATTTTTCTTGCTCCCATATGCCAACTCGGAAAAGTCCTTTCTGTAATTTGACCAAAAGAAACCATAATAGTTTCGCTATGCCGATTATCTAGTTTTATTTTGTCGTAAAAGCGATAATTGTTTTAGATTCTCCTTCCACCATCTGAATAAATTTAGAGTCTGAGTAAAGTAGAACTCCAGTTACATTTAGTGAAGGGTTGTTTTTTTTACACGCAGCCAATATTTTTTCTATTTCCGCTTCAGTGCAAATTGAATTTCGGTTACTTACATAAGATAATTGTGCTAGCATTGGATTATGATTTGGGGTTAAGAATCAGGAAAAGATAGATTTAAAAATTTTGGGTTATTGTTTGCTTTAAGCTTCGCTTGCCTTCTTCACCAGCCAAGGCTTGCCATTGAAAATTCATGCAATGACAGAGCCACACTTACGGGCTTCTTGAAAGGATAAAGTTAAAGACTTGCCAGAGGTGTATTGTTTCCATGTACAGTATAATTTTTGCATACCATTTTTACCCATATTTTTGATTATTAGTTTTTGCTTATCTATAAATGGCATATTTAATACTATGAAATGATGTTTTTACTTGATGAATCTACTCTTGGATGGTGTTTTTGACACAGATAGGATTAATAATCCATAAAAAAAGAGCCACAAACAGTTCATGGCTCTTTTTTTTGGTTGTAAAATTATGTACAAGTAATTAATCAAAGGCTACACCATCACCTTTAATGCAGCTTTATCGATTCCTTCTTTTACTGAATTTTCTACCGCATCTACTTTGTCTTTTAGTGCGGTTGCCATTTGAATAATTCTATCATCATACTCGCTTACAAGATTTTCAATCATTTGCTTGCCTCTGTCACTTTGGAAGAATAAGGTGGCAGCAACTCCCGCTGCTGCACCTAGAATAAATACGAATGATTTGTTCATGATTATTGAAATTAGTTAAATTACAATTTTACTTGCTTTGTGTACTCACAAAGCATTGTATATTTCGCTCTGTGCTCACACAGAGCCATGAGTGGAAGACAAATAGATTGGAGTTAAATCTTTTCCAAAGTTTTTAAACTTCAGAAAAGATGACTTGCATTTTATTTCACTCTGTGAAGATACAGAACAATGAGTGAGGTTGGCAAATCAAAAGTCTAACCTAAACGTTCCCGTTCCACTGCATATTTTCAGATTTGGTAGCTAGCTTAATCTCTTTGCTTTTTTTCTCGCTAAAGCTCAAATCATGTGTTTCGGTAGTAGCGTCAGTTCTATCTGTGCCTTTAGGTTCTACACTCAAAAGCGAATTTGTTTTTGTAACATAGGCAATGGGGTCTTCTATAGCTTGCCATTCCTCGTTAAGTCCTTTGCTGCGACCATCATTCCACGGTTTTTTGGGTGTAGATCCGGCCGACATATTGTAATATGTATTGGTATGTCGTGGGTCTCCTTGCAGCACTCCCGGAGGGAAATTAGGCTGAATAGTGTCTAAAGCCGCTTGAAACTGTTGAAAATGGGCTACTTCCCGAGCCATCAAGAAATGTAAAGACTCTTTTACCAAAGGATCGTCAGTAAATTGCAACAAATGCTCATACACAATTTTAGCGCGCGACTCAGCCGCAATATCAGATCTTAAATCAACAGTAAGGTCGCCATTGGCATCGATCCAGCTGCCGCAAAATGGCACACCTGCACTGTTACTAAGGGTTGGGCCGCCTGCACTCACCGTGAAAAATTGTGGTGTGCTCAGAGCTCCATGCACTAAATTTTCCATGGTAGCATTTTTCTTGCTTCCCATTACCTGCATTATTTCCGACTCTTCTGCTGCATTTTTTAAATCTCCATTTATGCCAGTCAACAGCATTTGAATGGTAGCACCTACAATTTCAAGATGGCTAAATTCTTCTGTCGCAATATCCATCAATAAGTCGTATTTGTCAGGAAATGCTTTTCTGCATCCAAAGGCTTGGATGAAGTATGTCATTGCGGCTTTTAGCTCGCCATTGGCACCGCCAAATTGCTCAAGTAATAGGCCAGCAAACCTGGCATC
>CAZMFZ010000062.1:0-21310 GCA_964565665.1 uncultured Bifidobacteriaceae bacterium
CGTAAAAAATTGAAATTGTATAATACCAGCCCTTTAATAATTGATAACAAGATATGAAATTGAGTTTAACATCATAAATTAAAGTATTTTAAAACGAAGTTTGTAAATTTGTGGTTTGAGATACAAAGTAAATCACGATTTGTCACATGTTTAAATTCATATTAATACTCATTCTTGTTGTATTCTTGGCAGGTAGACTTTTCAAATTTCTATTAAAATATGCTTTCATTGGCATGGCACAAAAACACGCAGCAGGAGCTTTCAATCAAGGAAACTATAATGGTAGCCAAAATAAGAATACCAACGCATCTTCCGAAACTGCTAATTCAAAAGATAAAAAATTCCATTCGGGCAGAACTGGAGGCGATTATATCGATTATGAAGTAGTAAAATAGCTTTTTAGAAGTTATAGATATTTCTTAATATCTCGTAATCCTCATTTTCCATCATTACATTTCTTCGCTCCATTACTTTGGCGGCTACTTGCATTGCTTTTTCGAAATCGAATTTCTGAAAGCCTTCACTTCCTCCCCACGCATAAGAAGGGATGAATTTGGGTGGAAAACCGCCTCCAAAGATATTGGCATGTACGCCCACAACTGTGCCGGTGTTAAACATGGTGTTGATGCCCGTTTTAGAATGATCGCCCATCATTAAGCCACAAAACTGACGTCCAGAATCTAAATAATCTGATGCTTGGTAGCTCCATACTTTTACATTTGAATAATTATTTTTCAAATTTGAGGTATTGGAATCAGCACCCAAGTTGCACCACTCCCCTATTACTGAATTGCCTAAAAAACCATCGTGAGCTTTGTTGGAATAGCCAAAAATGACAGAATTATTTATTTCGCCTCCTACTTTTGAGTAAGGTCCAATGGTGGTGTCGCCTCGCATTTTCGAACCCATATTAATAACTGCCCCTTCACACAATGCAAAAGGTCCACGAATGAGACTCCCTTCCTGAATTTCTGCATTTTTACCTATATATATAGGTCCATTTTCGGCATTTAAAACAGCCGCTTTTATTTTTGCCCCTTCTTCAATAAAAATATCGGAATCGTTGTATACAATTGTGTATTTATCTTCGATTTTCTTAGAAAGTCTTTGATTTATGTACTTAAAATCTGCCCTTATTTGCAAACCATTCATTGAAAAAATATCCCAAGTGTGCTTTATTATGGTTAATTGTTCTTGATAAAATTGAATATCTAATAGACTTGCAATGGTGTCTAATTCATCGAAAAACGGCACATAATTAACACGCGCAGCCAATAATATGCCGTCTTTCACAAGTGCTTGACCTAATGAAAGGCTGGAAATGGCATCGAAAAGTGGCTTATCAGGACAAATACTTCCATTTATCAACCAATTTTCTGCTGCAATTTTAGCTTGATATTTTTGTGATAAATAAGGCTCAGTGAGAAATGATATTTGCGCAGCAGAAATGGTATTCCACTTTTCTGTAATGGTAAAAATACCTATTCTGATTTCGGAAATTGGGCGTGTGAAAGTAAATGGGAGTAATGATTTTTTTATGTTGCTATCGTCAAATAATATGATGTTCATAAAAAAGAATTGGAAAAAATTATATGATTTTAGGTAATTGTTTAAATAAGAAATTCATTTTTCAAATCATAGCATCAGCCACATATTCAGCTACATCCAATACTTTTATTTCAGCTTCTTTTTCTTTGTTTTTAACCCCATCGCTCATCATTACCATGCAAAACGGGCATGCAGTGACTATATATTCAGCTCCTGTTCCCAATGCTTCTTCTGTTCGTTCAATATTAATATCCTTACTGCCTTTTTCTGGTTCTTTAAACATTTGTCCGCCCCCTGCCCCACAACAAAGTCCGTTCTGCTTGCTACGTTTCATCTCTACCAATTCGGCATCAAGTTGGCTCAATATTTCCCTAGGAGCTTGGTATATATTGTTTGCTCTGCCCAAATAACAAGAATCGTGGTAGGTAATTTTCTTGCCTTTGAATTCGCCACCGCCTTGCAATTTAAGTTTGCCTTCCTGAATTAGCTGGTTAATCAATTCGGTATGGTGAATTACTTCATAGCTTCCGCCTAATGCAGGATATTCATTTTTAATAGTATTGAAACAATGCGGACAAGCGGTTACTATTTTCTTAATTTCATAGCCATTAAGGACTTGAATATTCTGAATGGCTTGCATTTGGAATAGAAATTCATTTCCTGCCCTACGAGCTGGATCGCCCGTGCAGCTTTCTTCCGTTCCCAATACTGCATAATTAATTTGCAGATGGTTTAATATTTTACAGATTGATACTGTTACCTTTTTATAGCGTTCATCGAACGAACCGGCACAACCTACCCAAAATAAAATATCGGGCGATTTGCCTTGTGAAATTAATTCAGAAACCAAAGGAACATTCATATAGTAAAGCCCCGCCCCGAAGGAATATTTAGTTTATGCTACATTTTTGGGGTGTGTGCAGCAAATAGGTATTGAAAGATTTGATACGCGGTAAATGCATTTCGGTTATTTTACTTTTAGCACCTAAAAAGCTTTTTGAAATTCTACTGCAAGTTTAACCTATTCTTTTACTTTACTTTTGTTTTCTATGCTTATCATTCTATTTTTGCTTACGCCAACCTAGTTCGGAATGAATAAAAACAAAATTCTCAACGACCCAATTTACGGGTTCATAACTATTTATTCTGAGCTTATTTTTGATGTAATCGAACACCCGTATTTCCAAAGGCTTCGCAGAATAAAGCAGCTGGGACTAACCGATTTGGTATATCCAGGAGCTAACCATACCCGATTTCATCACGCCATTGGCTGTATGCACTTGATGGAGAAAGCATTAGAATCGCTCCGAAATAAAGGCTATCGCATTTCTGATTATGAATTTGAATCTACTCTTGTAGCAATACTTTTGCATGATATTGGGCATGGGCCATTTTCGCACGTGCTTGAAAATACACTGCTGCAAAAAGTAAACCATGAGGCAATCTCTCTCTTATTTATAGAAAAGCTAAATGAAGAATTTGACGGTGACTTGAATTTGGCAATAGAAATATTTCAAGGTGTGTATGAACGACCGTTTTTTCATCAGTTGGTTTCCAGCCAATTGGATATAGACAGAATGGATTACCTAAACCGCGATTCATTTTTTACAGGCGTTACCGAGGGCTTGGTAAGTGCCGATAGGCTTATTAAAATGCTTGAAATTGTAAATGATGAAATTGTAATAGCTGAGAAAGGCATATACAGTGTAGAAAATTTCCTAAATTCTCGTAGGCTAATGTATTGGCAGGTGTATTTGCACAAAACTACTATCTGTGCCGAAGAAATGCTCATTCAAATTGTAAAAAGAGCCAAGTTTCTAATTCAAAGAGGTGATATTATTTACACTACTTCAGCTTTGCAGCTATTTTTTAAAAATAATTTTACTTTGGAAGATTTTCAATCAAAACCTGAGCTATTAGAAACATTTGGCAAACTCGATGATTATGACATTTGGAGCGGTATAAAAGCTTGGATGGATAGCCAGGATCATATTTTGCAATTACTTTGTAATATGCTTATGGATAGAAGGTTATTTAAAATTTTGCTATTTAAAGAAGAAATAGGAAGCTTGTTTTTGGAAGACATTGAAGCAAAAATTTGCCAGCAATATTCAGTTTCGCATGAAGATTTGCCATATTTGAGAGTGAAAGGCATGTTGAGCAACTATGGCTACATTGCCTCTGGCAAGCGAATCAAAATTTTAAAGAAAAATGGTGAAATTGTAGATATTTCCGATGCCTCAGACCTACCCAACATTAAGGCCATAAGTGAAGTTGTAAAGAAATACTATCTTTGCATTCCTGATTTAACAATTGAACATAAAAAATAAATGGAATTTACTGTTGAACAAATTGCTCAAATCTTAGGCGGAAAGGTAGTGGGCGATGGAAACAGAAAAGTAAACAATTTGGCAAAAATTCAGGAAGGCGTGGAAGGCTCTATTACTTTCTTATCTAACCCCAAATACGAAAATTTTATATACACAACCCAAGCCTCTGCTGCAATTGTAAGCAAAAGCTTTGAGGCAAAACAATATCTAACCACTACATTAGTATTGGTAGACGACCCATACACAAGCTTCACCATTTTACTTGAAGAGTATCACAAACTGATGACCTTCAGAAAATCTGGAGTTGAAAATCCAAGTTTCATAGGGGGAAATTCTACTACAGGTGAAAATATTTACAGAGGTGCTTTCTCCTATATTGGCGAAGATTGCAAAATCGGAAACAATGTAAAAATATATCCCCAAGTATATATTGGCGATAATGTAGTGATTGGCAACAATACCATTATTTATTCTGGCGTAAAAATATATGGCGATACCAAGATTGGTAATTTCTGTACCATTCAGGCTGGTTCGGTGATTGGTAGTGATGGCTTTGGCTTCGCTCCCCAGCCTGATGGCAGCTACAAAACCATTCCGCAAGTTGGCAATGTAATTGTTGAAGACCATGTAGATATTGGTGCTAATACTGTAATCGACTGTGCGACAATGGGTTCGACAATTATTAAAAAAGGTGCAAAACTCGACAACCTGATTCAAGTAGCTCACAATGTAGAAATCGGTAGCAATACCGTAATGGCAGCCCAATCAGGCGTATCAGGCTCGTCTAAAATTGGTGATAGTTGCATTATTGCGGGGCAAGTTGGTATTGTAGGGCACATAGAAATTGCCAACAATACAACTGTAGCGGCTCAATCAGGGGTAACTAAAACTTATACAACCGAGGGCCTAAAGCTACTTGGCAGCCCTGCTTTCGAGCTCAAACAAAGTCTAAAATCATACACAGTTTTTAAGAAACTTCCCGATTTGCTGAGGCGAATAGAAGAATTGGAAGAAAAAGTTTTACATTTGCTTCCCGTTGAACAAAATTAAGCAGAGAATAGCAATTAAGAAGTGAATAACAAACAACAGACGCTTAAAAATAGCTTTACCATATCAGGTGTTGGTCTTCATACTGGTGCCAATTGCAACATGACCTTTGTGCCTCAGGAAGTAAACTTTGGCATAAAATTTCAAAGAGTAGATTTAGCAGGTCAGCCGATTGTAGAAGCCGATTGTGATTTTGTGGTTGATGTTTCGCGCGGTACTACTATTGAAAAAAATGGAGCTCGTGTAAATACCGTTGAGCATACCCTGGCATCGCTCACTGGGATGGAAATTGACAATGTGCTTATTCAATTAGACGGTCCTGAGCCGCCTATAATGGACGGTAGTTCAAAAATGTTTGTCGATGCCATTTCAGATGTAGGCGTATTTGAGCAAAATGCACTTAAAAACTTTTTTGTTGTTCCTGAAAATATCCGCTATGTAGACGAAGCTCGCAAAGTGGAAATTGCTGCCCTTCCTCTTGATGACTACAGGGTTACTGTAATGGTAGATTACAATTCTCCCGTTTTAGGCAGTCAACACGCCTCAATTACAGACATTAAACAATTCCCCAAAGAAATAGCTGCCTGTCGTACTTTTTGTTTTTTGCATGAACTGGAAATGCTCAAAGCAAATAATTTGATAAAAGGCGGAGATTTGAACAATGCCATAGTAATAGTAGATCGCATTGTAAATGATGATGAGCTAGATCATTTGGCAAGCTTATTTAACAAACAAAAGGTAGAAGTAAATAAGGAGGGCATACTCAATAATGTTGAATTAAGATATAACAATGAACCCGCAAGACACAAGTTGCTGGATGTAATAGGTGATTTGACTTTGGTAGGCCGCCCCATAAAAGCCCAAATATTAGCGGCTCGTCCCGGCCATGCAGCCAATGTGGCATTTGCTAAAAAGCTGAAAAAGCTGATGAAACAAACCGCAAAAAGCATAGCTCCGGTATACGACCCCACTATGCCTCCGGTATATGATGTAAAACAAGTGTACAATATTCTGCCTCACAGCTATCCTTTCAAAATGATTGATAAAATCATTCACTTAGAGGAAACTTTGGTAGTTGGTGTGAAAAATGTAACGATAAATGAGCCTTTTTTCAGTGGGCATTTCAATGACAATCCTGTTTTTCCAGGTGTATTTCAAATTGAAGGAATGGCACAGACAGGAGGCGTGTTGGCACTGGAAACGGTAGACGACCCGCAAAACTATTGGGCATATTTTCTAGCTGTTGAAAATTGCAGGTTTAGAAGAATGATAGTGCCGGGCGACACCATCGTTTATAAATGTGAACTGATAGCTCCCATTAAAAGAGGAATAATAAA
Organism: uncultured Bifidobacteriaceae bacterium; assembly: GCA_964565665.1. Classification (GTDB taxonomy): domain Bacteria; phylum Bacteroidota; class Bacteroidia; order Cytophagales; family UBA9547; genus CAZMFZ01. The sequence goes on from CAZMFZ010000062.1 coordinate 6,263, forward strand.
AATGCAAGGTCAAGCTTTTGTGGCCGGAGAATTGGCTTGTGAAGCCGTAATGACAGCAAGTATAGTAAGGAAACCTGGAGTATGATTCACCCATTAGCATATGTACACCCTGAGGCCAAAATAGCCAACAACGTGGTGATTGAACCTTTTGCCTATGTTTCAAGAGATGTTGAAATAGGTGAAGGCACTTGGATTGGCCCTAACAGCACCATTTTTGATGGTGCCAGAATAGGCAAAAATGTAAAAATATTCAATGGAGCTTCTGTATCGGCTGTACCTCAAGATTTGAAATACAAAGGTGAGGCTACGCTTACTCGTATTGGCGACAATACTGTGGTGCGAGAAGGTGTAACATTGAATAAAGGCACTACAGCCAACAATGAAACCTCTATTGGTGCAAATTGCCTCATTATGGCTTATGTGCATGTGGCTCATGATTGTATTATTGGCAATAATTGTATCATAGTAAACAATGTGCAACTTGCTGGACATATAACTATTGACGATTGGGCAATGATAGGAGGTACCTCTGCCATTCAACAATTTGTACGAATCGGAGCTCATTCGTTCGTAACTGGAGGTGCTTTGGTACGAAAAGATGTGCCACCTTTTACCAAAGCTGCACGGGAACCACTTAGCTATTGTGGGGTAAATTCAATTGGGCTTCGTAGAAGAGGATTTACCAATGAGCAAATAAATGATATTGCCGAGATATATAGAACTTTATATTTAAGAGGCTTCAACAATGCCCAAGCATTAGATAAAATTGAATTGGAGATGAATCCTTCAAAAGAAAGAGATGAAATAGTGAATTTTATTCGCAGCTCAACAAAAGGGATACTAAGAGGACCAGACTTGCGAACCAGCTCGCAAAATGTAGAAGAAGATTAAATAATAAAACCTGTCAGAAATGACAGGTTTTTTCTTTGGAATCCGTTTTTGATTTTCTAGCTAAGAAATTGAAGTTAAAACTGAAAAACTATTCTAATTTTGTTAAATACAATCTCATAAAAATGGACAACATAAAAGAAGCTTATCGCTACCTCAACAATGCCAAAGATATTTTAAGCACCAAAGCAGAAAAGCAAGACGGATTTTATCAGGACAAAAAATATGTCCGTTTGGCCGGCCACGCAGCTTATATGGCGGTGTTGGTGGCTTTAGATGAATTGCTAGGCAAAGAGACAAAAGGCAGAAAAAGTGCAAAGTGGTATGAAGAGCAGTTGACTAAGCTAGATAAAAAAGCACTGAATTTATTCAATTATGCTTACGACACTTTGCACTTGGCAATGGCTTACGATGGCAACCAAGATGCAGGTGTATCGCAAGCAGGGCTAAATACTGCCGAGCGAATCATCAGCTGGGTAGAAACCAAACTTGAACTGCAGGCAGCTTAATCCCTGCTTTCTAGTATTTAAATTAGTGAGTACACTCATTAGTAATCATGGAAATCATTCTTGAAAACATAGCGAAGAAATACAATGCCCATTGGATTTTCAGAAACGTAAACCTTAAATTTTCTGAGGGGAATATTTACGCTATTACTGGAGCAAATGGATCGGGCAAATCTACATTCATAGCTATAATTTCAGGTTTTAAGTTGCCTTCGCAAGGAAAGTTGATTTTCATAAATAACAATCAAATTATTTCCGAAGAAAATCAGTTTAAGCAAGTTGCTATTGCAGCACCGTATTTAGAATTGATAGAAGAATTTACTTTGAATGAATTGCTTGACTTTCATTTCAAATTTGTACCTATGATTGAAAAAGAATCAAAAAAATCGCTAATAAACTATATTTGGCTAGAAAAATCGGCTGACCAACCTATTAAATTCTTTTCCTCTGGTATGAAACAACGCTTGAAATTGGGCTTGGCATTATTTACCAATAAACCCATTTTGCTTTTTGATGAACCTACCGTAAACCTAGATGCTGAAGGCTGCCAATGGTATCAAAAAGCCATAAAAGAAAAGTTAAGAGGGCGATTGCTCGTCATTTCTTCCAATGTAGCGGAGGAATACAGCATTACACAAAATATTATTTCGATTTCAGAGTTTAATAACTAACGAAAATTGGCTAAAACATTCGCCCTTACCGGAGTGGCGGGCTATATAGCCCCACGCCACTTGCAAGCTATTAAAGATTCAGGCAATGATTTGGTGGCCACGCTAGACCCGCACGATGCTGTAGGCATACTTGATGCGTATTTTCCCAGGGCAGACTTTTTCACAGAAACCGAGCGATTCGATAGGCATTTGGAAAAACTAAAACGCTCGGGAAATGGCATTAACTATTTGAGTATATGTTCGCCAAACTATCTTCACGATGCCCATATTCGCATGGCTTTGCGACTGGGAGCAAATGCCATTTGTGAAAAACCACTTGTACTCAACCCTTGGAATATTGATTTACTTGCTGAAATAGAAGCTGAATCGGGCAAAAGAATATTCACCGTACTTCAACTTAGGTTACACCCTGCCATTATCTCCCTAAAAGAAAAACATACTACTTCATCTAAAAAACATTCAGTAAAACTCACCTACTTTACATCGCGTGGAAATTGGTATCTATATTCATGGAAAGGCGATTTAGAACGGTCGGGCGGGCTGGCTACCAATATTGGCATTCATTTTTTCGATATGCTGATTTGGTTATTTGGGAAAGTAAAAGCATTTGAAGTGACTGAAAACAATACTCAATCAACAAGGGGAACTTTAGAATTGGAAAATGCTAATGTGGAATGGCATTTGTCGATAGACGCCAATAAGCTACCCGAAAATGTAAAATCCAAAAATCAAAAGACATTTAGAAGTATCAGTATTGATGGAGAAGAAATAGAGTTTTCTGAAGGCTTCACAAATTTGCATACGGAAGTTTACAAAAATATTTTGGATGGCAAGGGATTTGGAATTGAGGACGCCAGAGCCTCAATAGAACTGGTTCATAAACTAAGAAACTCATAAATGAAAGGTTTAATTTTCCAGAGTTTCCATATTCTGGATTCACAACGGGCTTGGAACTTCGTGCTATCTCTATCACATATTTTTAAATATAATTGTGACTAAGTATTATTTACACGATAAAGTTTGTGCTATAAAAGAGTAGAGTCTCTAGATAACTCTAACGGTAATAAATAGTAATTTCATAAATATAAGAAGTTTGCGTTCCTAAAAAAACTGACCTATCCCGATAATCCAGCCTGCATTTTTATCAAAGTTGTAGCCATAGTCTACACGAATCATGGTATCAAAAGCCCTTTTGTAGATGAGCCGAATGCCAAGACCCGAAAAAAGGTATTTATTTTCGCTTTTTGTAAAGTCACCAAAATTCCCGTTAGGCTTACGCCAAAAACCAAAATCAACAAAACCAACGCCTTGTGCTGCAAATTTTTTGATATCAAATATTGTGTAGCGTAGTTCGGTGTTAAGCACCACCGATCCTGTACCTCGATCTACTCGATTTCCAACTCCGCGTATATTGAGGTAGCTATCTAACACGAAAGGAGCAAAAGGATTGGCATCGTTGGTGGCAATGCCAACCCTCAATCGATTTGCCCAATTCAACCGCTTGCCTATTTTTTTAAAATACCGTAAGTCGTTAAATACAATGGCAAAGTTCCTTACTTCATCCAACGAATGGATAATTTCGATATTCAATTGGTTGTAAAAACCAGCTACCAAAAAGCTATTATAGTTTAAGTGATTGCTTTTGAATATTAATTTCGACAACAGTTTGTCGCCCTGAACGATGGACGGAATTTTATCTTTAGATACATCTCTCGATTCAAAAATTTCATTGAAGAAGCCAATACCGGACTCGACTGTTTCCCTAAAAGAAAGAAATCGGACGATGCTGGCATATCCTGTGTAATTGGTATAATTAAATTTTGTGATACTACCTGCCATTTTGAGCGGCTCAATGGTCGCCCATCTGATTAGGGAGGCCGAGAGACCCCATTTAGAATTTCCAATACGATCGGTAGAATAGTTTAAGAAGACCGAATGCCTGTCAAAGTATTGGTAATAAGCAAAAATTTTATCGCCACGACCTGTGAAATTGAGGTGTTCAAGACCGGCTCTGAACCAAAATGTTTCCGAAGTTTGCCCAAATGCAAGCACTGGAAGCAAGTTTATCATTTCAACACACGAAAACAATAATGTAACATCATGTTTGTCACGCTTAATTTCTGCCTTGACTTCAGCCAATGTGCCTAAGTTAATCAACCGTTGCTGATCTTGCTTTAGTTGGACTGAATCGTATATCTCACCTACTTTGCTGGTTAGGTATTGCTTCAAAAATGACGTCTTGGTATGGTTTAAACCTTCAAACTTGATTTCGGCAATCCTTTCTTGTCCCTGAACCGATTTAAAAGATAACAGCATAATAAAAATAAATATCTTTATTAATGCCCTATCTTTTTCTTTCACAGCTAGGGTTTCTTAAAGGAAACATCAAGGATTACGGTTAGTTCATCGGCCAAACTCATACTATTTCCTCCAACTTGATAATCGCGTCTGTTTATTTTGAATTCCCCTTTAAATCGAGGACTGCCGTTGTTAATTATGTAAGTGAAAGGAAATGATATTTCTTTGGTGACATTTTTAATTGTCAATTTGCCAGTTATAATACCCTCGCCAGCATTTCCCTTTACTACTTTAGTGGAACTAAATTGAATAACTGGAAATTGAACCACATCAAAATACTCTTTCTTACGTAAGTGATCGTCCCGCATGCCGATGCCTGTATTTATTGACTTTGCGTCAATTGTAACTTTAAATTTAGTTGCGGAAAAATCATCAATATTAAATTCAAGCATGCCTTTTAATCCCGTGAATGAACCATCCACATTCATGCCTAAGTTTTTGATTTTAAAATTTACTTTCGTATTGGCATCAGGTACAAAGGTCTGACCTTGAGCACCTAGCAAAACAAAAAACATACAAGCAACAAATAACTGCCTCATTCTGAGTTGGTTTCCGATTTTCATAGTAATAATTAAAATTGCAGACATTAGATTGATACGTAGTCAAATTCCCTTACATCTGCACGGACTTATCGTTCATTACACTGATTTAAGCTCTTGCCGTTGCCTTCCCTATATTAATGTTTTCACCCCTACTCTTTTACCAGCCGAGGTGAAAACACTAAGAAATTACGGAATTATTGATTATTATCTAAAACAAATAGGTTACACCCAACATGGCTAGACCAGTTTTGTTTCTAAATCTGTCATTATCAAGTCTGAGCTTGTTTTCGGTTGTAAATTCAGTAAACAGAAAAGTGAAGCCCCCCTTGATACCCCAATGCGAATTGAAACGGTAACGCACAAAGAATTCGGAGTTTAGGCTGCCAATGTCGTTGTCACCAGTTAGTAGTAAGTTTAATGTAGTGGGTGCGGCTATTTGATTAGATGACGGACTTGTCGCTTGTGATTTATTTAGTTTGTAGCTTCCATTTTGGTTTCCACCAAAGCTAAAGCCAACAGCATCGATATTGAAACCAAAATCTAGTTTTTTAAAAATGGTATATTGAAGCACAAGAAATAAATTTAAGGAATTTACCTGTGGAGAGCTAATAAAAACGGTATCAATATTTGCTTCGGCATCAGTTAATTTGGCGGGGGCAGTAGAATAATCTGTTTTCCCACTAAAATAAGATCCAAATCTTAAGCCATAGCCGATTTTAAAATTTTGCTTTTTTCCGATTCCATGCAAATGCTGAATGCTTAATGTAGGGCTAAACTGTGTTCCGTTGGTGGCAAAGGACAATTCTGCCATATTATTAGTTTGGTACCACTTTTTTTCGGCTTCTTGTGCAAAAGATACACTGCCAACGAACATTACTAAATAGAAGTTAATTAAAATAAACTTTTTTGATTTCATATTTTATTTTTGTTTAGAAAAACGAAAATACACCTTTCTATTCTTTTCAATTGTCGTGGTCGCGACAAAAATGTATATTTACCCCATATATATTTAGCGATTCATTTTTTGTAAACAAACCTTGTTTACTTAATTAAGTTACTAAGCCTAGCCTAGTTTTGCACGTTTACACTTAATTGCTAAAAGCTTTGAAGCATTCTATTATTTTATTAATTATTACGTTAAGTTTTGCAAATAAAGAAACGATAGCTCAAGGCTGCAGTGACGCAGGCTTTTGTACTATGGGAGCGATGAGACCTAATCAAGGGTATTCCAGAAAAGTAAACTTAAGAGTTCGATCGGTAGATTTGAATCAATATTATGGCATTACTAGCTTTTTTCTTAAAATTCTGGCCTACAATGCCGATGTAAATATTGGAATAACTGATAGGTTGACTGCCCAAATAAAATTACCCTATCAATTCGTGGCTGGAAAACTAGCAAATACACAAGGTTTGGGAGATATCTCAATTAGTTTGACCCAAAATCTGATTAGTAAAGAAACTTATCAAATCAATTTAAGCATTGGTGCTAAAATACCCACAGGCAATTCGAATATCACCACCAATGTAGCTGATACAAATGGCGTATTTGCCGAACGCCCCCTTCCTATGTATTACCAAACCAGTTTGGGAACGTACGATGTGATAGGTGGTGTGTCTTTGTCGACCAAAAACTGGCTTTTTTCTACAGGAATCCAGATCCCTCTGAACAAAAATGGCAATCAATTTCTGTGGGGAGCTTGGAATAATACGGACAAAGCTGGAGCAGCTCAGAAATATGCTAAATCAAGAGAGTTGCAACGAGGTACTGATGTAATGCTGAGAATAGAGCGGAATTTCAGATTTTCCAATTGGAATACTTTCATTGGTTTGTTATCTATCTATCGCATCACCAAAGACAAGTTTTTAGATGTTCCTGTAGATAATGGCGTTATAACAGAGGTAAGTACCACCAACAGGGTTTATGACCGAGATATAAATACTGATAATTTTGCAATCTCACTTTTAGTTGGCGGTGGTTACCGCTTCAACACCAAAACAGCTATAAAACTCATGGCTGGCTATCGTTTGGTAGATCGCACATCCACGCAAGGCAAAGATTTTGCTGTAGTGAAAAATCCAGATGGCCTTGCTAGGTTGCTTGTAACTAACATAGGGTTCGAATATCGATTTTAAGATTTTCGAACCCGTAATGCCACAATTTTTGTAATGTCATTAGGCCTCGTTTTAAATCTTTTGAGTACTCATCCAGTTTCGTTCCCTGCTATCCTTAGTTTTTTACTAAGCATAGAGGAGACCCCATGATAATCATTAAAACAAATAACTTACGCCCAACATTGCCATGCTTGATTTATATCTAAATCTGTCATTATCAAGTCTGAGTTTGTTTTCGGTAGTAAATTCAGAAAACATAAAAGTAAAGCCCCCTTTCATGCCCCAATGCGAATTGAAACGGTAACGCAAAAAGAGTTCGGAGTTTAGGCTGCCGATGTCGTTATCGCTCACCAAAAGCAAATTTAATGTAGTGGGTACAACTTGTTGATTGGATAAATATGGATTAGATGCTTGTGATTCATTCAGTTTATAGCCTCCATTATGCTTTCCACCAAAGCTAAAACCAATAGCATCTATATTAAAACCAAGGTCTAGTTTTTTGAAGAAGGTATATTGAAGTACAATAAACAAATTCAAAGAATTTACTTGCGGGTATTTAATAAAAACGGTGTCAATGTTTTCTTTTTTAAAATCAGAGAACAATACCTGAGGTCCTTCTTCACCACTTGTTAATTTGGCAGGAGCAGTAGTATATTCTTTATCCTGTCCAAAATAAGAACTAAACCTTAGACCGTACCCGATTTTAAAATTTTGCTTTTTACCAATTCCATGCAGGTGTTGTATGTTTAAAGAAGGGCTAAACTCTGTACCATTAGCTGCAATAGACAACTCTGCAATATTATTTGTCTGGTACCACTTTTTTTCAGCAATTTGAGCTACCTGTTGTGCAAACAAACCGCTTCCTGTCAATGCTACGAAGTAGAAGCTGATTCCAATAATGATGTTGTTTTTCATATTTTTAAAGCGGATTTATTGAAGTAATGCCACTGCAAAAGCTCTATTTACTGCTCTGCAATGAATAACTACATAGTTGTAGTCGCTTAAATTTGTACCTAATGGAGCTTCATAGCTATGTGAACCAGAGGTTTGACTTAAATCGCCAATGAGTAGGCTGGTCGTTTGTACTACTTCGGCATTTGAAAGATACACAACCAAATCAGGCCCATTTTGCACGCTAAAGTTAGTGCCAAAAAACACTTTAAGCTGGCCGTTTGTTAGTTCTACGCCTGCAGTTCCTTGCCCTGAATAACCATTTTTACCCGAAAGCGAACCTGTTCTATTATTGCCAGTGTTATTGCCCGTTTGAGTATTGTTATCTGCCATTCCCACAATAGTAATAGTGCTTAATTCACTCTCTTTGTTCTCAAATTTTGCTTTTATTGTAGCGATTCCGGGCTTCTTGGCAGTGATAAGTTGATTAGCAGAAATTTTAAGAAGTGAACTGTCTGAAATTTCCCAATTAAAATTCACGTTTTGAATCACATTATTTTTATCGTAGTAGGTAGCGTATATTGTAAAAGTGTCTCCCACAACTACTTGTTTTGCATTAGGCACTATTTGTATCGTTCCACCAAAAGTTATTGTTTCAGGGGTAGGCTCATCTTTTTTACAGGCCGTAATTAGAAAAAGTAATGCTAAAAGACCTATTATGCTGATTTTCATATTTAAAATTGTTTATAAATTTAGAACCAAAAATATTCCATTGGAAAGTTATCAATTGTCGTGTAAATGACAATTTTTTATGATAAGTAAAATCCAATTATTCTTGTTAGACAAGTGAACTTAAACAAATATTATGACCTTGCTAGCTTTTTTCTTCAAATTTTATCCTTTGAGTTTTTGAAGCATATTTATTGAAGTAAAGCTATAGCAAAAGCTCTATTCACGGCTCTGCAATGAATAATTACATAGTTGTAGTCGCTTAAATTTGTGCCTAATGGAGCATCATAGGCATGTGAACCAGCAGTTTGACTTAAATCTGCAATAAGTAGGCTGCTCGATTGTACTACCTCGGCATTTGAAAGATACACAACCAAATCAGGCCCATTTTGCACACTAAAGTTAATGCCAAAAAACACTTTAAGCTGGGCGTTTATTAATTCTACGCCTGCAGTTCCTTGCCCTGAATACCCATTTTTACCCGAAAGCGAACCCGTTCTTTTGTTGCTAGTGCCAGTAGTAGTAGTGTTATTTCCAGTACTAGTGTTTGTTCCAGTGGTGGTATTCATTGCTGTACCCGGAGTTGTGTTATTGCCCTCAGTGTTATTGCCCGCTACAGTTTCATTGGTTGTGCCAGTAGTAGTAGTGTTATTTCCTGAAGTAGTCATTGTTGTACCAGTACTTGTGGTATCGCTGCCAGTGTTATTGCCCGACACACTTTCGTTGTTTGTACCAGTAGTAGTAGTGTTAGTTCCTGGAGTGGTATTTATTGTTGTACCAGGAGTTGTGCTATTGGTATTATTGCCTAATATAGTATTGATATTTGCCGTTCCCACGATTGTAATACTACTGAATTCACTCTCTTTGTTTTCAAATTTTGCTTTTACTGTTACAATTCCTTGCTTTTTGGCAGTTATAAGTTGTTTGGAAGAAATACTTAACAATGATGTGTCTGAAATTTCCCAGTTAAAATTCACATTTTGTATCACATTATTATTGTCGTAATAGAATGCATAAATCGTAAAAGTGTCTCCTACAGCTAACTGTTTGGCATTAGGCACTATTTGAATCGTACCTCCAAAAGTTATGGTTTGAGGTGTAGGCTCATCTTTTTTACAAGCAGTTAAAAGATAAAGAATTGCTAAAATACCAATGATGTTGATTTTCATATTCAATATTGTTTTTAATCAAAAATAATCTATTTCCAAGTTATCAATTGTCGTGTATATGACAAAATTAATTTTAAAGATAAATATATCTCAAATATTCTTGTGTATGCTATATTCTTGAAAATTCAAACTTCCTCATCTATAATTTGTATCTTTGTATTCTAACCATGAAGTACTTAAGAGTAAAACCATTTCAAAGATTTTTTTGCATTGTTCTCGCACTGGTAGTATTCAATTTAAGTATTGACCCACCAGATATGCTTCGAAATCTAGATGCGGATCCTGAAATGGAAGAGGATCTTTCTGTGAATGAAATTGAAAGCATTTCCGAATTATTGCTAGAAAAAGGCTTGGATATGGAAAATGCGGTACCAGAAACAGACGACCCTGACAGCGATAACTTTGTGAAAAAAGCCGAAATTTTTTCTTCTATTGAAAAGTGTTTTGTGGTGCAATTCAATATTCATTTTTCTGAAAAATCAATTTTATTTTTCTACCAACCCTCAGCCACAGTCTCGATTTGGACTGAAATTTTAAATCCGCCTCCAGAAGCATAGCCCTTCAATTGTCGAGAAGGGTTCGTATCCAAACCCCAAATTCAGTTGTATTTATAAAATTGAATGAAAATCTATGTTGGCCCTCAATCGGGGAGGCAGGGTTGGGCTTCTCTATTTTATTCTCCAAATCAATTTTTACTAACACATATAAATGATTGATAAACTCATTGAGTTCAGCACGCGCAATCGGCTGACCGTTATGATATTGGTACTCATTTTGACATTATGGGGCAGTTATTCGCTCTCTAAATTGCCAATAGATGCCATACCCGATATTACCAACAAACAAGTAACTATCATTACCCTTTGCCCCAATTTAGGGCCAGTAGAGGTAGAGCAATTTGTGACTTCTCCTATCGAGATAGAGATGTCAAACATCAAAGGACTAGACCAGCTGAGGTCTGTTTCGAAATTTGGTTTATCGTCAGTTACGGTCGTGTTTGACGACAATACCGATCTGTATTGGGCGAGGCAGCAGGTTTTTGAGCGGCTCAGCACCGTGCAGGAAAGTTTGCCTTCTAATTCGGGCAAACCGCAATTGGCTCCCATTACAACAGGGATTGGGGAAATATACCAATATGTATTAAAGCCGAAAGATATAGAAAACAAATCTTTCAGCCTCATGGAAATCCGCACGATACAGGATTGGGTAATCAGGAAAAACCTGCTGGGTTCGCCCGGAGTGGCAGATATCAGCAGTTTTGGAGGGTATAAAAAGGAATATCATGCCCGAATTCGACCCGAAAGACTGCGGGCTTTCAATGTCACTATTGAAGAAATGTACAATGCCCTGAAAGAGGGGAATAATAACACAGGTGGTGCTTACATTGAAAAAGACAAAAGGGCTTATATTATTCGAGGTGTTGGGCTTGCCAAGAATATTGAAGACATTAAGAATACTTATATAAAGATCAACAACAATGTACCGGTGCTGGTGAAAGACGTAGCTGATGTGGAGTTGGGCAACAGTACCCGCTACGGAGCCATGACGATGAATGGGGAGGGCGAAGTAGTGGGGGCAGTAGTGCTGTTGCAAATGGGCGAGAATGCTTCGGATGTAATTAAAAAACTAGAGGTGCGACTGGAAGAAGTTTCAAAATTGCTGCCCGAAGGCTTAGAAATCAAACCATTTATCAATCGCGAAGAATTGGTTGCTAAAACCATTCACACTGTTTCAAAAAATCTATTGGAAGGTGCTGTGGTGGTTTTGGTGGTGCTTTTCATATTTCTTGGCGATTTGCGAGCAAGCCTAATAGCGGCTTCAGTGATTCCGCTAGCCATGCTTTTTACTTTTGGCATGATGCAAAGTTTTGGCGTAATCGGCAATCTGATGAGCCTGGGAGCATTAGATTTCGGCCTCATCGTAGATGGGTCGGTAATTGTGGTAGAAGGCATAGTGCTGACTTTAGCGCATCATTTTCATAAAACACGCAAAGTGCTCAACTACAGCGAAAGGCAAGATTTGGTGATAGCGGGAGCGAAAGACATCAAAGAATCTGTGTTTTTTGGCAGTTTAATTATCCTAATTGTTTACACCCCTATTTTGTTTCTGAGTGGCGTGGAGGGAAAAATGTTTCGCCCCATGGCCATGACAGTGAGCTTTGCCATATCGGGAGCTTTGTTACTCTCATTTACTTACGTGCCAATGGTAAGTGCTTGGTTGATGAGCAAACCCCATAAAGAAGGCAATTTCTCAGACAGGATGGTGAATTTTTTGTATCGAAAAATTTATGCTCCTGTGTTTTCAAAAGCATTGCGGATAAAACCGATCATTATTGGCATTCTGCTTTTCTTGCTTATGCTGGCAGGCTTCACTTTTACTCAAATCGGAGGAGAATTTATTCCACGACTCGATGAAGGTATAATACAAATAGAAACCCGTTTGCCCATTGGCTCATCGCTCAGTCAAAGTATTGAAACATCATTGAAAATAGAAAAAACACTACTCGAAAAATTTCCTGATGAAATAGAAAGTGTGGTTGGCAAAATAGGGACTTCGGAAATTCCTATTGACCCTGTGCCAATGGAATCTGCCGACATTATTATTTCTACAAAAGATAAAAGCAATTGGAAAAAAGCCCACACCAAAGAGGAGTTGATTGATTTGATTATGAAGGAATACGATCAGTTGCCAGGAATTCTTCCATCGGTGCAGCAGCCGATTGAAGCCAGGTTTAATGATTTGCTAAGTGGAGCAAAAACCGATGTTGTTTTTAAACTATATGGGGCTGATTTGGCCAAAATGACCGAGATCGGCAAACAGCTGATGGCTTTGTTGAGTACCATTGAGGGGGCAAAAGATGTGCAAATGCAATTGGTAGATGGCTTGCCGCAGGTAGAAATCATTTATAACAGAAAAGACATTGCCCTTTACGGCATTTCTGTGGAAAACCTAAATGATGCCATTCAGACTGCTTTTGCAGGCAAAACTGCAGGAACAATTTATGAAGGCGACAGAAGGTACGATTTGGTGGTAAGGCTGGAAAGCAGCGATAGAAATAAGGTAGAAACGCTGGAAAACCTACTCATCAAAGATTACAGAGGCAACCTGATTCCATTGAAGCAGTTGGCGAGTATCAGCCTCAATATAGGGCCTTCGGAGATTAGGCATATCAATAAATCAAGATGCGTACAAATCGGGACGAACGTGCGCGGCAGAGACATGGAAAGTTTGGTTTTAGAGGCCCAGCAAAAAATTAAACAAAGTATATCTATGCCTTATGGCTACGTGTTGGAATCTGGGGGGCAATTTGAAAACCTGAAAAAGGCCAAAGAGAGGCTCATGATCGTAGTGCCAATAGCGTTGATCGTGATTTTTGCTTTGCTTTTTGCGTCATTTCGCACATTCAAAGAAAGCGTTCTGGTCTTTACTGCTGTGCCTATGTCGGCCATCGGGGGTATTTTCGCCCTGTATATCACGGGCATTAATTTCAGTATTTCGGCAGGTGTAGGTTTTATTTGCTTGTTTGGAATAGCTGTTCTGAATGGCATAATGCTGGTGAGCCATTTCAAATTGTTGGAAAAACTAGGCATGAAAGACCTGCACAAAATAGTGATAACTGGGGTAAAAGATAAATTCAGACCAGTGCTTATGACTTCTGCCGTAGCTGCATTGGGCTTCTTGCCTATGGCTTTGGCCACTGGGTCGGGTGCTGAAGTGCAAAAACCTTTGGCAACAGTAGTGATAGGCGGGTTGCTGGTATCCACATTATTGACCCTTATCGTGTTGCCACTGCTATATGTATTGTTCGGGAAAATAGGTAAAAAATCGACTGTATAAATTTAATGTTATTGACTTAATCAATTATGAATTATTCTTACCTTTATATTCTCTATCTATAGCAAATAGGATAACGAAGAAGGGAACAAAGTATTCAGTCAAAGAAGTTGCTTCAAAATTTACAAATCAAATGAAAAATATGAAATTCAATTCAATTGCCATATTTCCGGCCACGATACTGTTGTTGATCGCTTGTTCGAAACAACCAAGGCAAGATGAAAAACTGGAAATGAAATACTTGGAGCTTTCGGAAAACCAACTCAAAAGCATGGCTATTCCGCTTGGGGATTTGAAGTCGCAAAGTATAAAACCAGTCGTTTACGCCACAGGCAAAGTGATATTGCTGCCAAACAGCGAAGCTATTGTGAGCAGCAATGTTTCAGGGAAAATAGAGAATATACTTGTTGTAGAAGGCGAAGATGTGAAGAAAGGGCAGCCGCTACTGGTAGTAAGTAGTATGCAGTTGATAGAATTGCAACAAACATACTTGGCAGCCAGAAACGATGCTGATTTTATGCAGCTGGAGTATGCAAGGCAGAATGAGCTGAGAAAAAACAATATCGGTGCCCTGTCAGAGTTTCAGACGGTAGCATCGAAATATTTGACAGCTAAAAACTCGGAAGAAAGTATAGGGGAAAAGTTAAAGCTGTTGGGTATCGACCTCAATCAATTGAAAAATAAGGAAATGTCGAATGTGGTAAATCGGCTAAATATTGTTTCTCCGATAGAAGGTGCAGTGTTCAAGCTTCCTGCCGTGAAAGGAATGAGTATAGATCCCAATACCGAATTGGTGAAATTGCTAAACCTCACCCGTCTACGCGCTGATATAGATTTGTACGAGAAAGACATTGATTTAGTGAGAGAAGGTCAAGAAGTCGAGATCGAATTTCTTAACCAAAGCATTCCAAAAGTAATAGGCCATATTGCCCAGATTATCGAATCTATTGATCCTGAAAGCCATTCCGTACCAGTGTATGTAAATTTTACCCCTCCAAAAGGCAAACAGGTTTTTCCTGAAATGGCCATAAAAGTAAAAATCACTTCCGACAAAGGCAAAGCACGGAAAAATACCGTTCCTATGTCGGCACTATTGCAGGAAGGCGAGTTGTACTATATTTACTATGCGGTGAAGAAAGATTCAATCTATGAATTTCACAAACTGAAAGTGACGCCAGTTGAAAATGACGATGTATTTACCGAAATAGATTTCACCGAAAAAATACCTGCCAATGCCAAGATTATTTATGAAAACGTATATTTAATAGAGGCAGAAAATAAGAAGCGAGGAGGGATTTAACCCAATCTATTCCAAAATCCCGAAGGGATTCAATATCAGTAACCCCGT
>CAZMFZ010000063.1:0-14827 GCA_964565665.1 uncultured Bifidobacteriaceae bacterium
TCGCTTTATTCTAGTTGTTTTACTACTTCTGCTTTATCAATAAACCCCGTGTTTGTCCAAGTGATTGTTTTGTTTTTGTAGAGTTGCAAAACTGGCAAAGCATCAATTTTTAATTCTTTGCAAAGTTGTTGGTTGTCGTCAGCATTGATACGGATTACAACAACTTTGTCTGCCATGTCTTTTGAAATTTCGTCTAAGTATGGTTTCATTTTTTTACATGGGGCACACCAGTCAGCATAAAAATCTATCAGCACTAATTTGTCGGAATTTGTAAGTGCATCAAATTGTTGTTTGGTCATTCCGTTTGATGCGGTTGCGTTGGCGGTGGTTTCGGGAAGATTGGCTGCTCTCCATTTCATTATGCCTCCGCTTAATTCATACACTTCTTTGAAACCGGCTGAACGCATTTGGCTGGCGGTTGATGAACTTCTTCCTCCACTTAAACAATATACAAAAACTGGTTTTGATTTGTCAAATGTTGAAATTTGTTTTTGAAAATCATTTCCGTTCCAATCATAATTTTTTGCGTTTTGCAAATGTCCTTTTGCAAATTCTTCGGGTGTTCGCACATCAACAATGGGTGCTGATGGGAGTGTTTTTATTTTGTCCGAAAATTCGGTTGCGGAAAGATTGGTGTTGGTGGTTTGTGTATGTCCGTTGGTGCAACTGTTGAATAAAATGCTTGTTGCTGTTAAGAAAGTGAGAAAGTATTTGTGCATAGTGTTACAGATTTTGATTGATAATTTGTTCTAAAGAATTAGCAGAAGAAACGCCTGACTGCCTCCATTTTATTTCTCCGTTTTTGAAAAGTATCAATGTTGGCACTCCCTGAATTTGATATGCGTTTGCTGCTTCAGGGCTTTTGTACACATCAATTTTCAGGATAGTTGCTCTATCTCCAACTTTAGATTTTAGTACTTCCAAAATGGGTTTCATCATTTTACAAGGTCCGCACCATTCGGCAAAAAAATCTACCAATACGGGTTTGTCGGAATTAATAAGTTCGGAAAATGTTGCCATGCTATTTCGTTCTTACTTCTTCAAAATCCACATCTTTAATTTGAGTTTTAGTTTCTTGAATTGGTTCTGTGTTGCAACTGCCGCCAAAGCAAGCACCACTTGCACAACCAAAACTGAATAAACCCATTGAAGCGAAGTATGCTCCGAATAAAACGCCAAACCATTGTTGGCTTGTCGCAGAATTAATAATTACAGCTATTCCCAAACCGAGATATAATACTCTGGTAAATGTCCAGCCCGTTAAAATTCTTTGCTTTAAGTTTTTCATTTTTCAACTTAATTTGTTTTGTAAGCTCATCCATCCGCCACCGTTATGCACTTCGGTAAATCCATTTGATTTTAAAATACTTTTTGCCGATGCACTTCTCATGCCCGATGCACAACAAGTAACAACAGGTTTATCTTTTTTTAGTTTTGATAAATTTATTTCCAAAGTGTCAAGCGGAATGTTTATAGAATTTTTCAGGTGTCCGCCTTGAAATTCTCCTTCGCTACGCACATCAATAATTTGTGCTCCGTTTTTTATAAGTTCTTTGTAGTTCACTTTTGGACCCAAACCGAAAAGATTTTTGAGAAGTTGTATCATATTTTGTTGTTTTACGCTGTTTGATAATTATAATTTACATCTATCCAACTTCCACCATTTTCGCAATCCACTCCACAACCTGTAAGATATGAAGTTGCTTGTCCACTTCTGCCACCACTTGCACAACATAGGATTATCGGTTGCTGCAAATCTTTTATTTCATCTAAGCGTTGTTGAATTTCTTGCAATGGAATGTTGATACTTCCGTTTACATTTCCTCCTCTATATTCTTCGGGAGTTCTTACATCTACAATTGTTGTTTTGCTGTTGCTCTTTGTTATTGATTTTTGTTTTGTTATTAATTATTTGAGTGAGTTAAATTATTGACTTTGCCAATCATACAACTGGTGTAGCTTTTTAATTGCAAAAGCAAACCGTTCTTTTCCGTGGCTTCGGGATAGCCAAGCGAAAGCAACTTCTCTACAATGGCGTTTCGTTCAATACTTTCATCGTAACTTACTTTTACCATATCTTTTTCAGGAATGATTTCTGCATTTGAAACACCTTTCAGTTTTTCTAATTCTTTTTTAATAGTAGATGCACAACCACCGCATTTAATGTTTGCTACAATTATTTCTTCTGTTTTCATTTTTCTTCTTGCTTTTCTTTTTTGAAACCACTGAATAATAAACCTCCCATCATAGCACCATACAATGTGCTGTTCAATGGTTTTGAAGTGATGGCACAAGTGCCGCTTGCACAACCAACAAAATGGTAGTAAGCATATCCGCCAATTGCACCCACTAAAATTCCGATTATGGTTAGTTTATGTTTTAGGATGAAATTCATTTTTGAAATGTTTTTACTGCTTCGCTTAAATCATACACTTGCGAAGTGCTGTTTAGTTTTGATTTAATAATGCTGCTTCCTGCCGCACTTCTGTAACCACCTGCACAATGAACCAGAATAGGTTTATGCAATGGAATTTCGTTTGTGCGTTCTCTCAATTCGTGTAAAGGAATATGCAAAGCGTTTGCAAATATTTTGTTGGTTTTTATTTCTGAATAATTACGAATGTCAATGATGGTATATGCATCTTCATTGTTTTGTAATGCTGAACTGTGAAACGGTTTCATTTCAGTATTTCCAAAGTCGGCTGTAAATGCCAATACGATTTGTTTCTCATAACCAATTTTTGCAGTGCGTTCAATCAGTTCATTTAGCACCGTTTCATTTTCTGCAATCAAATAAAATTGTTCATCAGGATTAATGATGCTGCCTAACCAAGTTTCAAATTTGGTATCGTTCATCAGATTGATGGCATTTTTTAAATGTGCTTTTTTGAATTGCTGGTGTGGTCGGCTGTCAATAATTGCAATGGCAGGGTTCAAAGAATTTGCACAACCTTCACAAGTTATTGGCTCTCTTTTTTCTACTTTAGAAATACTCTGCAAATAATTGTCTGCTCCTTTTTTATTTACGCCAACATCAAACGGAAAATATTTCGGAATAAAAGGTTGGTCTGCCAACAATTCTTTTACAAAATCTTGTTCACTCATATTTTGTAAACTCCAGTTTGCAATTTTTTCTGCTCCAATGGCGCTGGTGTTTGCTTCACTCAAACCTTTGCCACATAAACTACCTGCACCGTGTGCGGGATATACCAAAACATCATCGGGCAAAGTCATTAACTTGTTGCGAAGCGAATAATACATTTGCTTTGCTAACTCCTGTCTGGCTGCGGTAATTGCACCTGCACTTTCTCTCAAATCGGGTCTGCCGCAATCACCTATAAATAAAGTGTCGCCTGTAAAAACAGCTTGCTGTTTTCCGTTTTCATATATTGCAACAATACTAATACTGTCAGGTGAATGTCCCGGAGTGTTTAATGCTTTTAATGTAATGTTGCCTAAAACAATTGCATCTCCATCATCAAAAGTTTGATGTGGATATTCAGCACCCAACAATTTGCTTACATAAATTGTTGCACCTGCTGTGTTGTGAATTTCCAAATGACTGCTCACAAAATCGGCATGAGGATGTGTTTCAATTACTGCGGTAATTTTTGCGTTATGCTGTTTTGCAAAATCGTAATACGGTTGCGGATTTCTTGAAGGGTCAATCAATGCCACTTCACCTTTGCTCAAAATTGCATAAGAGAAGTGAGCTAAATTTTTGTCTTCAAATTGTTTAATTTCCATAATTCAATTATTTGTTTGATGGTGTAAAGTTGTGATGTTAATTTTTCTTGCACAGCTACTTTTGTTACACTACATAAATTATTTTTGAAACCACATTTTAATTGCTATGCCAACAAGCATTACTGCAAATACTTTCTTTAAAATATCTTGAGGAATTTGCGTAGCGAATTTTGCACCGAAGTAGCCACCTACAAAAAAGAAGACAGCTAAAATCAATGCTGCTTTTATATCAACAAATCCTTTTTGATAATATTGAAATGCGGCCAAAGCTCCTACGGGAAGCACCATCATAATTAACGCTGTGCCTTGTGCCATTTGTTGTGAATAGCCCAAAATCATTACCAAAGCAGGAATAATAATTATTGCACCGCCCAAGCCAAGCACACCGCCCAGTAGTCCACCAACTGCACCAATTAAGGCAATGAGGACTGTGTTTTGCAGTTCCATATTATTCTCCTTTTTTTCTTGTGGAAAGTTTGAACGGTAGATATAACGGACAAAAACTTATAAAACTTGTGAGGATAAATATTCCTGCAAGCACTAAGAGAACAATTGCTGTTGTTCCTGAAATTAAATTACCGAAGTAAAGTGCGATAACTGCGACTGCAACCAGTATTCTAATTACTCTGTCTGCCGAACCCATGTTTTTTCTCATAGTCTGATTATTTTAGTGAATGAATTTTTACACTGCAAAAGTCAGACAATAAAAATAGCTGAACAGCTACTTTTGTTACACAAGAGAAATTTTATTTCTACCTAAAGCTATTAAACCTTCATCTTCCATTTGTTTAAGTAGTCGAGAAACTACAACACGGGCTGTTCCAAGCTCATTGGCTAATTGTTCGTGGGTTACATAAAGTGTTTGGCTTTTTGTCAATTCACACTTCTTTTTGATGAAGTTTAAAAGTCGTTCGTCTAATTTCTTAAATGCAATAGCATTTACAACTTCCAATAGTTCTTCAAAGCGTTTGTGATACAGCCGAAATATATAGTCCAGCCATTCAGGAAATTCTTTAATTAACAAACTAACTTTGTCAATTGGAATAAAAAGGATTTCCGTTTCCTCTTCGGCAATAGCTTTTACCTTGCTTGTGTCGTGGTGCAAGCCACCTAAAAAAGACATAATACAACTTTCTCCAGCCTTGATGTAATAAAGTAAAATTTCTCTGCCGTCTTCGTCTGTTCGCATTACTCGTATGCTGCCATTTGTTACAATAGGAATGGCTTTGATGTAAGCATTTTCGTTTAGAATTATTTCGCCTTCAGCAAAGGTCTTAGCGAAACCAAAGTCAGTCAGTTTTTCTCTTATTAAAGAGGAAGATTTGAATTCTATTATGTCGTTTAGTTCCATAACTCGAAGTTAGTATTTGTTTGGGTGGTGGGAGGGCCTTGACTATAATACTCCCTAAAATTCAGACCACGAGTTAAGTTGAAAAATTTCATTTAATTTTAAACAAACAAGTGGTAAAATGAAAGTAAGCAGGAGGAAATTTTCATCCGCCTTTAAGGCTCAGGTAGCCATAGATGCTATTAAGGAAAGAGAAACATTGGCAGAACTGTCCAAAAGGCATGGAGTGCATGCTGTTATGATTTGCAAAGGGAAGCCAATGTTTATCCCCAATATTGCTCATTTTCTAAAATGTGGGCTAGAAGCAACCTTGCGTTCAAGAACTAAAAAGTATTTACAGTTCACCTGATTTTTCGCAACTAATTCCCCGCTTAGGTTTGGTACATTTAAATTATAATGCACAACATTTTTTGCCTCTTTTGCCCTGAAGGCAAAATTGCAACTTGTGCTTTCTACAAACAATTCCCCGTTTCTACATCTTTAGCATACGGCTATCTATTTCATGCTGTAGAAACAGGAAAATTTACGCTATAAAAGGAACTAATATTAAGGGTGAAAGACAAAAAATTCTTCCGTGCAGACCCAAGACTTGATTTAATTTTTTCAAAACTTGAATCGCAAACAAGATATATTGGTAAATAAAATGTGGACTTGGAGTTTTAAATTTTTACTTATATGAAAAAAATATTTGACACTATATTGTCAGAAAAATTTAGGCATCAAACAGAGCGTATTATTATAACGATTGCTATTGCAAGCTATTTGTTGCACCTGCTGATTATTTTGCTGGTCAATCAAGATATAATTCAAATAGGTTCAGATCTCGCACAAAATCCCATTTCGGCAGTATATACGCCATTCTCTTTCATTCTAGTTTATGAAGTATTCTTGTTGGTGTTCTATCTGCCTAGGTCAATTTCAAATTACATAGGAAAGCAGTATGAAATAATAACTCTAATTGTGATAAGGAGGATCTTTAAAGATATAGGTAATATCGAACTTTCGTCTGGATGGTTTAAGTTGGATAATGACCTGCAATTTACCTATGACGTGGCTACCACCTTGATTTTGTTTTTTTTAATTCAATTATTCTATCAAAAGATAGCAAAACAAGACATCGAAGAAACCTCTTCCGTACCTGAGGAAAAAGAAGGTATTAAGAGGTTTATAAACCTAAAAAAGATAATTGCAACGATTTTGATTCCGGTTTTGATTGTGCTTGCATTGTACTCTTTTACCAATTGGATAGTGGCTTCGATGCAAGACAATTGGAGTCATATTAGTACATTTAAAAACAGCAACAACATATTTTTTGAGGATTTTTTTATGCTGCTTATAATTATTGATGTGCTATTGCTTTTGTTCTCCTTCTTTCATTCTGATAAGTTTCACAAAATAATTAGAAATTCTGGTTTTGTTATTTCGACAATTTTAATAAAGTTGTCTTTTTCAGTGGAGGGCTTAGTAAATAACGCAATGATTGTGGCAGCAGTTCTTTTTGGCTATCTCATCCTCCTGATCCATGATTCTTACAAGAACAGACCGTTGCCTTCTTAATCTCAGACTTTTAAAGATTTGTAATCCAGAAGTTTATAGTTTGTGACTTGATCTAGACCGCAGTTTTCAATCTCTGCTCATTTTTATGTTCGTCCAATATGGCATCTTTTGAGGGTGCTATGGAGTGGCCATATTTCTGGGCATATACCTTGGTAAATTGGGCCCCAAAGAAAAGTATTAGGCAAGAATAGGATACCCAAAGCAGCATTAAGATGAGTGAACCTGCCGCACCATAAGTAGAACCTGGGTTTGCTTTTCCAAAGTATAGGCTAAGTGCAAACTTGCCGAGCGTGAATAATACAGAAGTTAATAAGGCACCTACCCACACGCTTCTCCATTCGATTTTCGCATCAGGTAAAAATTTGAATAGAATGGCAAATAATACGGAGATAATCCCCAAAGAAAAAGCGAAATTGATTGCTTGCAAGCCATAAATTAAAAATTCTGGAAATACCGATAGAAACCAATCGTTTAATACAGTGAGTACCGAACTTACCACCAGTGAAATTATTAAAAGAAAGCCAATGGCAAGTATAATACCAAAAGAAGTAGCCCGAACCTTCACTATCCGCTTCCAGCCCGCTTTTTTAGGGTCTGGCTTTACATCCCAAACTTTATTCATTGAGGTTTGAAGTGCAATAAATACTCCTGTAGCACCAAATAGCAAAGTTGCTATTCCGATAATGGTAGCAAGTAAAGTATTGCCCGTATTACTTGCGTTGATAATCATGGTTTGAATTTGTTCGGACGAATCTTTTCCAATCATTCCGCCAATTTGATTTACTATTTTACCTTGTACAGCCTCTCTGTCATATACTACACCTGCGATTGATACCACGATAATTAAGAGTGCAGGCAGAGAAAAAATGGCATAGTAAGCAATTACAGCTCCCAAATCGAATGGGTCTTCGTCAATCCATTCGGTATAAGTGTTTTTAATTAAGGAAGGAAAGTCTTTGAGTTTTTGCAATAAAGAAGGCATCAATATCAGTTTTTAAGAATTTTGATACTAAAACCATGCCCTTAAGTTCAAATCCTAGGCCTTATTGCTTTTATGTTCCGTCACATTTAGCTCCTTACTACCCTATTCAAATTGCCGATATATGAAAGGCTATTCGTTAGATTTATTTTATTTCCGTAAATCGTTTTTTTAATATCGAAATAAATACTTTCGTTCATGTGCTCGGAACACAGAATATGATGTTTAAGTGCCATTTTCTACCATTACAAAAAACTTTTCTTACAAATATTAGCTTCACTATTTTAAAGAGATAAACCCTTTGCTAAATACTTTACCCATTCATGGTTCAAAATCTAAAATCTAAAGTCGGTAATCTAAAATCTAAAGACAAACAATAAAAAATCGTTCACTGCTGTGAAAACAGGATACTTATTGATTTTTGTTAAAATGATAAACAATTTTATTTTGACTAAAATGATAATCTTCTTTCTTTTTAACTTGTTACTGAAATAAATTAAATTACTTTTTTTGAGAAATGAAGTCCTTTAACTGTTGTAAGTTTTTAAATTATTTTTTAGTTTCGAAAAGTTTTTTTTTACTAATTATTTTAAAAAATAGAGATAAATACTTTAAAATAAAGGCATTGAAACAAAAGGGCATTAGTAAAACAAAATCACTATCACATCAAAGTTATTGATTTTTTTTTGCATAGTCAGGTAAGCATTAATTATTTTAGAAAGTATCGTATTAACTTGGTGGAGATATATTGATTGTAATAAAAAGAAATAAAGAAAAGGATAAAAAGTGTTAGCTTTAGAAAATATATAATGTTTTATTTATCGATATAAAAATAGACTAGAAGTAACTAAACCCTTGCACTGATGGTCTTCACTGCAAGCGTGGTGCACTCGTTGGTGAAGAACACCAGTGTGCTAAGTAAAATTATCTTTGTGGCATAGATTTTGTGAGATTAATTTTGTATTTATATTATCATATTTAAATAGAATAAAAAAAATTATATATAATTTCGTTATCATAAGCATATTGTCTGGCTGCCTTCCTAAAAGTGATAAATATCCTTATAAAGATCCTGAACTTATCAAACAAGAAGGCAAGAAAATATCGGATAATCTCGAATCTTATATAAAAAAATGGCTTGCTGGACAAGTCCCTTCACAAATTCCAGATAGCTTGATCCCCCCAGGAGTGTTGGATAATAAAGGATTTGTGTTGAAAAAACCAGAAGATGCTACAGATGAGGAAGCTTGGGCATTTCGAAAAGCCAAACCTATCGTTTTCGATTCCATTTACAATGGGCTGCCCGATCCTCATGTTACGTATCTATTTTTAGGCACACCATTGGCACCGTTTGGGAGCAAATTGGTAATAGAAGGCGAGTTTCCGCATGCACGTTTCTTTAGCATTCAAGTTACTCCTCCACTCAATGGAAAGGAATATTATGCAGGTCGAGTTTTTGGCACAGCTGAAGTTTCGTTTGTAGATGCAGATATAAACCCTTTGCCCGGAAATTTAAATCCTTTCAGACCTAATGCTGATAGAAATTCCCCAAACAGAAAATTCAGGGTAGAATACAATTTGGACATTGGTGATCCAGTAGCTTTGAATAACAACGCCCATAAACCTTTGTATGTAGAAAGAGGAAATATTAGAAGTGCAGGTCTTATAGTTTATCAAGGTCCATGGGGATTGAAAAACGGTTTTTTAGGTACACCTACAATAGGTGGTGGTGAGTGGGATTTGGGTGCAGTTTGGATTAGAATATATGCACCAGATAAAGATAAAGACTTTTTAGGGGGTGTTCCGTTTCCAAAAGCTTGGTTTGAGCTCCCTACAGGTGAAAAATATTTTATTAGTTCTGACTTTTCTGTTTTTAAAGAAAAAGCCTATAAAACGGTAAAAGCACAGACAACAAACAAAACTGGAAATCCCCGATATGGGGCACATGTTGGCTGGTTTAAATCTTGGGGAATTGTTAGAAATGTATTAACAGGTGTGCTGCTTGCCAATGGGTGGTCAAATGCAGACAGTTTAAAAAGGGTGAGTGAAATTGACCTTGGTGCAACTGGTCGCGGTGAAAATCAGCCACCGCCAGGAAATTATGAAGCGCATGCCACCGTTAATAATTACGCGAGTTATTTAGGAAGATCAGCAACAGTAGAATCAGGAAAGGTTTTAGTGCTTACTGGCAAAATGCCAACTTTTCCTCACACAAGAGAAGGCAATGGAGTGATGGAGCGAAGCCAACTAAGATATTGGTCCATTGGAGGATACGATTTTGATCCATTTGGCCCAATGCCTGGTGCTGGTTTACATAATGTTATGGATGATGAAGTAATATTGGATAGTAACAGATATTATACGATTGTGTATTCTAAATTGGCAGATAGACCTGCCAATGCTACACTAGTAAATGGTGTTACCTGGATAAATATTGGTCCTACAAATGACTTTGGGTTAATGATGCGCTATGTGTCTGTAAATCCAGAGTGGGTTTTTGAAAAATCACCTCACGAACTTAACCTTACTTGGGCGAAAACCGATTTGGCAGGCTCTCAATACGACCCGTCAATAGTAGGTAGAAACAGCCACAAAGGATTTATGGAATGTTATCTGCCAAGAGTATCTTACCTGACAAAATCTGAGTTTGAAGCATTGGGGTCTAATTTGGCTGCCGAAAATATTCCAGTCTGGATTGATGAGCAAAAATTAATTGGCGTAAGTGAGGCCATAAACAAGACAGCT
Source organism: uncultured Bifidobacteriaceae bacterium (assembly GCA_964565665.1). Lineage (GTDB taxonomy): Bacteria > Bacteroidota > Bacteroidia > Cytophagales > UBA9547 > CAZMFZ01. The sequence goes on from CAZMFZ010000063.1 coordinate 10,377, forward strand.
TTATCTTCTACAACCTACAATGATGAGGCTACATATCAACCGTTTAAAGCATTTGACGGAAATTTAAGTACACGCTGGGCTTCCAAATATGGAAACGGACAATGGTTGCAAGTAGACTTAGGAAGAACAATGAAAATCTCAGGAATAAAAATATTTTGGGAGTTTAGTGCAGCTTCTTCTTACCAAATTCAAGTTTCAAATGATAACGCAAATTGGACTAATGTATTTAGCACAACCTCTGGTGATGGGGATGTAGATATTATTAAAAATTTAAATATTTCTGGTAGGTATGTGAGACTAAATGCTACTGTTAGTAACACAGGTTTTTATTCTATTTACGAAATGGAGATATACAGCCATGAAATGGCTTGTGCCACATTGCCAAGTGCAACAATACCTTCCGTAAATCTTACGGCAAATCAAATACAAACTGAAGAAAATAATTTTAATTTATATCCAAATCCAGTATCAAATTATTTGAAATTTGTCATAAGTAATCCTTCATATATAGAAGGAAATCAATTTGAAATAACGATTACTGACTATAATTCAAAAGTTTATTTTAAACAAAATTTAAAATCCTCAACCAATTTAATCAACACCTCTGCCTTAAAAAGTGGAGTTTATTTACTTACACTGAGATATAATAATAAAGTTGTATCGCAAAAATTTATTAAAAATGATTGAAATATAAAACATTGAGACTACTACTCCCGCTGTCGCGGATGTCCTTTTCATGCCTCAGTATTTTTTAGTTTCCCCACCAGCAAGAAATGACATTTACTTTAGCAAGTTATTCGCCTCTCACCGAGTAAAAGTCTATCTGTAAAGAGAGATAAAAAAATACGTTTTGGTATTGATCAATATATCTCCAAAATGACATGGGACACTAAAGCAGGAGAATTTGCAGGTATATTTGGTACAACGGCTTATTATGAAACCGAAAAATCAGATCAATTTGCCATAAATGTAGACTCAGGGAAATTCTCATTTTATGATGCATCAGGTGGTGCTTCTACTGAAAAAACAGAAGATGGAGATTTTCTTTTTGTATTTGATGGTGACGAATTTTTTAAACTAAAATCTAGATAAAATATAATTACATATTTCTGAATTTTGGAGATTGTTCTCCATGATTTATATAATTATAGAAAGGTATATCACATTAATATCATACAATTTTGAATTTACTAGCAAAACCCACTTGAGGTGTGGTTAGATTTCCGCAGCCTTTTGGCACAAAACTTACCTCGTTTATCAACTAGCCTTTCTCTCACTTACTGTCTCCTATTCCGTTTGTTTTACACAAGAAAATCCTTATTTTGAATTTGTGTTGTACAGCACTGGTTACAAGCATATTGTACTTCTTTTATTAATTTACTTTACTTTGATGATAAGCATTCGCGTCATTGTAATGGCAAAATGCAACTAAATTAGACATGTGTAGTGTAGTTTTACCTTCTTGGTTGCCATGTTCTGTAACTGGCGTCAGTTCTACAACTGCAACTTAGAGTTTTGAAATTATCACATTCCCAAACATTGGTAGTTTTTACATAGATGCGACCGATGCTTCTATACCATCACTGCAATTGATGGCATAGTATTGGTAGCAGGAAGTTTATATTCTGGCAAAACACGATTGAAACCAATTTGACGAAAGGCATTTACTTTGTGAAAGTGAGAGAACTGCAAAAAAATCGATTGTAGAATAAAGAAATAAGCCTCCCGATAAAAAATCGGGAGGCTTTTTTATAACTTAATATTGAAGTTTTCCTCTTCTTTATTAGTATTAAGCCTTTGTCCACCAACAAGCGTTTTTTATTTATGGAATATTAAATATTCAATCCAATATTTGATCTTTGAGACTTTATTTGGCTAATTTTAAAATAAAACTTTTTCATCTATTAAATCAAATCCACACCCTTAATATTATTAAAGTTTTATAAGCACAACATATTATGCAAAGAAGAGATTTATTGAAAAACGTAGGGTTGTTATCTGCCGCTTCAATCGTGTTTCCATCAGAACTAGTTGCTGAAAACGGCCCAAAGAATACCAATGATAAAACGGTAAAGGGTAGGCACCATACCTTTTCATGGATAAATGACATAGCCGAAACCAAACCAAAATATGTGTGGGAGAACCGTGAAGATGTGATTTACCACGAACTTTTCTATCCTGATGAACAAATTCAAACTGCCCCTGAATTTTACGCACTTATGCGAACAGCTTGGGTTTTCAACAGAAATATGCGTTGGTACCATGCCAAGAACAAATCAATCATTGCTCATGGCGCTGCTGAAAACATAAATCTTAGTGGGGATAAAAGTGCTGCGGATTGGTATTCCGACCCAGCAAACGCCATTTATTCTGAAAAAGAATATACAGTATTTGAGAAGAAATCAGTCATCAGAAAGCGAGATGCGGCTGTGCTCCCTGCTTTTCAGTTTCATTTGGCACAGCATCCTATATTGAAAGTAGAAGTTGCAACTTGTACCACAGAATGGCAGTTTGTAATAAGCAGAAAAGGGCGTAGTGGTGCTCCCATTTTTAGTTCGGGCTGGAGAAAAGGAAAAGCAAGTGTAACATTTGATTTAGCTGCTAAAATAAAGTCGTTGGGGTTAACGAACCCATATGCTGAATTGCATTTTGCCATCGGCACGTGGTCGGAAAATGTTGAGACTACAGAAAAAATAGTATTTAAAGCCGAGCTAGTTTATAGCCCTGCCATAGTAGCTTGTCTTACACCTATAGCCAAAACGGGTAATTTTAAAATTTCAGTTTTTGCCCCTCAAGTATCACAGATTCATACTGAGCATACAACTGAAAACCCAGTATTTACCAAAATTGGAGATTATTGGGAGGCAGAAGTAAGTGAAACTTTGGCGAATACTGCAATAGTGATATCAGCAGGTGATGGGAAAATAACGCCAGCCACACTTTGGCTTCGCAAACCGAAGGGAGAATTTGCCACCTATAATAAAAAGGGAAATTTTGTGGAGATAAATGGGGAAGTTATCAAGCCATTAACAGGGTCGTATCAAGGGAATTTCTATTTTAAAGATGGAGGCTTGCCTACAGAAACTTTAATGAATACGCAACAAGAATGGGATAGCTGGAATAAAAATGAAACGCCTGGCGAACACCAACATGCGTGGGAATCGCTCAGCACTTTTGAATTGCAGTCAAGATTCGCTTATGTGAAAAGTAAAGGTTGGGATTTGGTGCATCTGCATTCCCATTATGGAATATGGGAGCGGTTTGACGCTGTAGGAAATCTATGTCCGCATGGAATTGAGCAATTCAACCAATACGTACAAACTGCGGAACAAAATGGGTTGAAAGTGATGATTACCCTGTCAAGTTACCCTTATGGTGAATATGCCAAAGTTTGGGATGAGGGAACCACACCCTATAAACAATATCTCGAGGCTGGCTTCAAAAAAGAAGATTGGCAAAACACCACAAACCAACCTTTTAACTCAATTTATAGCAAGTACATTCTAGATTTTGCATCCATTTATAAAAATGAGACTGCCATTTTCTCTATTTCATCATCCGGAGAAGGCGATTGGAAAGGAGGGTTTGAGAGAAATAACTGGACTTTTAATGTGTACACCTCAATAGATAAAAACCACATTACAGTATCCGAACCTGTAATGGCACCTAGCCAATTGCTACCCAAACAAGTAGCAAAGTTTACCACCGATCTTGTAGGCGACAGAAACTATGGATTTGGTCAGAAAATGCTCATAGATTTGGAAATGGGGATATTATTCAGGCTAAATCAAATGGTGCCCAATATGTATTTGTCAGAGTCAAATTATCCATCCTCAAATAATTATTGTCACATGGTGCACAACAATAAATCAGGTGAATACGAGGCTATAATAGGTACTAATAGATATAGAAATTTAATCAGAGATACACTTTATATGGGCTTCATTAGGCAACAACCCATATTGATGTCGTGGGACGAGTATTTTACAGAAGATGAACACAGCATACTTTCAAGAGTTAAAAAACAAATTGATTGGAAGAAACCAATAAAAAAAACGCCTGTGGCTGTGTTGATAAACGATGAATTAGCTACTTGGGATGGGAGATTAAAACTGGAAAAACTAGAGGCTACGCTTTCGGCTGGTGCTGTAGAATATCAATTTATTGAAAACCTAAATGAAAAAACTGCCAACCAAATAATAATTGATGCTACCCAAAAGGAAATTGAACTCGGGCAATTTGATACTTGGAATAATTTCCCGAAAGTGCTGCAAAAAAGCATCCCAATTCAGGTCTCTAAACCATATGCTACCCAATATTTGGAGTGGAGCGATCAATCGCAGTTTGTAGCATATTGTTACAATCGTTCCTATTACCAGCTTAAAAACACTTATATACATCCGAACAAGCATCGCATCCCCGTCAAAGTTTCTTTTGAACTAATGTGCAAA
>CAZMFZ010000063.1:14837-20989 GCA_964565665.1 uncultured Bifidobacteriaceae bacterium
ACTATTTGACCTAACAAATAAGAAATTGATTATGGAAGGCAAAGTAAAAAATACGCCTTCGATTAAAATCAGCGACACCGATAGCGATTATCTTTTTGTAGCTTTCAGCTAGAGTAAATTTTCATTAATTTAGGCGAAGTGAAAATAGAAGCTTATAGAAGAATAGTCAAGAAAACTAGAAAAACAAGTTATTATTGGTGTTTTGATGTTGCAATTCTTTTTATTGCACCACCTATTCCGATTTGTATTTCAAAAGTTTGATTAAGGTTTTAAATCAATAATGGTTCGCTGATTAGCCAAAATAGTATGGGCATTATCCACTTCGATTTTGGAATTCGCATCATCCATTTTATCATTAATTTTTCGTTTGATTGCCTTCATGTGCATGGCCTCAATAAATCTTTTCACTTCTTCTTCATTTTCTAAAATTAGTTTAGGAACCAAAGTTGGTTTGTCGTCATCGCCTTTGGCTACCATGGTGAAATAAGAGGAGTTAGTGTGTTTAATTACTCCAGTTTTTACATTTTGAGACTCAACTCTTATTCCGACTACTAAAGAAGTATTTCCTACATAATTTACGGAAGCGTGCATGGATATCAATTCGCCAACCTCTACGGGCTGTAAAAAATCTACCTTATCTACCGTTACTGTTACACAATAGGTTTCTGCATGTTTACTCGCAGTGGCATACGCTACTTTATCCATCAAGGATAGCAATATTCCACCATGGATTTTTCCTCCAAAATTGGCATAAGCAGGCACCATTAGTTCAGTAATCGTAGTTTGAGATGATTTTACTGTTTTCGCCTCTTGTAGCATAGCAACGTACCTTAGTTTATAGTGCTTGAAAATAAATTGTGCTAAGCATAAAGTTGATTATGGAAAATTCCTCTAATTCTTGCAAGTGATTTATGTTCTTCCAAATCAACATTATCATCTACTGATACAATATCTGCTAAATCACTTACAATTTCAGTGACCATGTCTTGGTCAAATTGAAACTTGTCGGCTAATAATTTGATTATATCATATTTTTCATTGTTAGTATGATGTTGAATTTCTAAAATTATTTCCGCGATTATTGGCGAAGGTAGATGGACAGTATCAGGATATTTATGATGAAGGAAATTTCCTAATTTGGTCTGCGCCATTTCAATCTCCTCTTGAAGGAGAATGCTATCTGCGTAGGAAATGGTTAAATAAAGGTATCCGACAAAGTGTTCGGTCTTCCAAATTGAAATTTTGTTTTCATTGATCATAATAAACTGTGCAGATTAAAATTGAAATTAAGTGATGTTTCTAAGACTGAGATTATACGAGGGCAAAAAATTTAAAGGCAAATTATATAAGATTTCTAGCTTCCGATTATGAAACAATAAAAGTATATTTTGTATAAATTGAAAGTATTTCACTTCTAGTTAAAATAATATTTATATAAATTATTGATTATCAATATGTTAAGTGGTATGTAAATTTATCATAAGAAATCAATTGACATGGCTTTCAATAGTTAGCTATTTTTATTTAAAAAGAATACAGACATTTACCTTAGCAAGACATTCACCTCTCACCCAACTAAAGTCTATATAGAGAGATAAAAAAATACGTTTTGGTATTGATCAATATATCTCCAAAATGACATGGGACGTGATCCTTTGATCTATATAAAAGTAACGTAGTTCCCAATTCCGAACCGTATTGTATTGATAAATACTTGAAAGGCAAAGTGTAAATATAAGCTAGCTGAAGAGAAACTCAAACGAGGCGGAGCTTCTTAAAGATACCATCCGTTGGGGCGATGGTGTCTTTGTAATACATTTTTTCAGCTTCTAATTCTTTACCAACTTAACAATCCCTAGCGGAGTGCTATTTTCTGTTTCAGGTTTAAAGTGTTCTTTCACAATAATATCGTATCCGTGGTTAGCGAGTAACTGTTTTATTTCTGCTGATCGAACTTCACTTTCACCCGCAAACACAATAACACGGTTAATTTTATAATTTTCAGCCGACTGAAACCGTATGCTTATATCGTGCATCATCAGTGATTGTACATACGATTCATAGCCTTCGGCTTTTAGCTTTTCCATCATTTTCACCACATTTTGCATGTTTCTAAATGCCCCTATTTGGAATCCCCAGCCATTGAGTGCCATTGATTCCCCTTCAAGATTGTAGAGCTTATATATTTTCATGTCGATAGAAAGCACTTGTGGGCGGGCATTCATTTTTCCATCTATTATGGCATTAATACCTGCGATAATGGGTATTGATTTATTTGAAAGCGAATCGACCTCTTTGATTTCGTTGCCTTGCGAAAGAATATCAATGCCATCTCCATAAATTTGATAGCTAAAACTTGTTTCCTCACAAGGCGGAATTGGCGAGATTAATACTTTATATATGCCTGCTTTAAGATTGATAAAGTTAACTTTCCCATATACATCGGGCTGAGCCTCTGCAATCAATTTTTGCTTATTATCATATAATTTGGCTATTCTATGGCAAGGACTGGTATCGAAATCAAGATCTAATTCATGATCCACCACAGCAGTGATGGCATGGTGCATCCCTTCATGTAAATTCACCATGAATTTACCCTCTTTTCTAATCAGTATATCCTTTTCTGAAAATTCATCCACTGGAGAAAGCATTGCTATATGATCATCAATATGCACGGCTTGGGTATCGATTTTAAACTGTTTTTTATTGTATAACCGAATATGAGTCCCGCCCTGCACCGATACATATTGCAAAGGGAATTCATTCTCGGGGTAGTTGATATTAATAATATTGCTGGTGGCTATGCTGCCTTGTATTGAAGCTTGAAAAAATAAACTGATTTTGCGATTGACTTTGATATCTACCCCTGCTCCGGCAGAAAAGCCGAGCAAGGGTGCAAAATAGATATTCAGTTCGTTGTATTTATAATCTACCCTGTCGTTTCTAATACCGCGTCCAATACCAGAAGTGTCGTCAGGGTAGTAATCTCTTACATGTTTCTGCTGACTTATGTTGGCGAACCACACATTCACACCACCTGTAAAATAGGGGGAAATCAGTTTGCGTGGGCTTACTAAATTGTATTTTAGCTTTAAGCCAGTGCCAAAAAGCCCCAATGAATTTTCATTTCTTTGGGCTTGCAAATAAGAAAGCTCAGTGCCAACCGAAAGTTTGGGCAAAACTCTATACCAAAGCCCTATACCTACTGTGGGGCTAATGCCGTAGCCTGTAAAAATATTGGTAGGCAACCCTAATCTATCTACTCTAGCAATACTGGCCAATAAACAAATGCCAATTTGCGGACTGAGCGACAGTTTTCGTTCTACTTTTTCAGTGATTATGGTTTGCCCACTTGCTACAAATAGTTTTGAGCAAAAAATACCCATTAAAAAAATCCTTTTCGTGTACGAACTATAGTTCACAATCTTCTACTTTGATAACCATGCACTCGTCTTCTTTAGCCACAAATGAACCTGACCATACACAAGCACCGTTTTTTGATTTTATCAAATAATTGTAAAGCCCTTTGTCTCTGCGTGCGATAAGGGTATTGGTAGCATCATCACCACAGGAATGCGAATTTTTGCGACTAGTTATTTGCCCCAAAGTATCTACATCGTTCAGTATCACAGTGAGTGGCAATAATTCTTCTTTTACATTGGGCGTATAAAAAGTGATATCTGCACTTTCGCAGACCGAGATGTTCACTGTCTTGGTTTTCCCTATGGCTATTTTTACGATTCCAGTCCATACACATCCATCGGCACTTTTAGCAGAGTATACGTAGCTACCTGGTTGCCTTGTGAAAGCCACAATGTTGGTATTATTTATGCCAGGTATAGAATTGACGCCTACATAGACTTTATTGAGTACAGATTCGCTAATGGTTCCGTCTCGTTCGCTGAGTATAATTTGGATAGGTAGTTTCGCTAAATCAGTAGTGAAAAAAAGAATATTGGCGTCAAATGGCTGAATACGCATTTGTAAATAGATAGTGGTCTGTGCAGGAAGCGGATTGATAGTGGAGCTGATGCCAAGGTTGCTTAGCATTTTTTTCCGAAGGCTGTCGTAGTAAGTTATTAAAACAAAATAAGGTCGTTCAGGCTGCAGCTTAAAGTTGGCATGGCCACCTGCTGTATTCCCTATGCGGGCATTTGGAGATTCGTAATTAAGGTCGGGGGTGTTGATTACCTTATGAAATTCATCTTCAGTATCATAAATGCGAATATTGGCGCCATTCATAATATTTCCTCCATCATTTTTTACAACTATCTGTATTTCCGATTCAGGAGAAAAATCCTGTTTTTCTCTCATACAAGCCGCTAAAGTCAAAAAAATCAATACCAATCCTACCCATGTTTTCATATTACTGTACAATTAAGTTTTCAATTACAATTTGAGTGCCATCGTTGATTTTTACCATATAAATGCCTGAAGCCCAATGCCCATTTTCGTATTTTATTTTCAACCATTGTGAAGATTTTACTATCTCTCTCCTTTCAATTTCCACACCTAGTATATTTAGTATGGAAATAGAAAGGTGGTTGTCTTTGGGCGATTCAAATTCGATAGTAAATGCATCGGAACATGGGTTGGGATAAAGCCTAAGATTGTAGCTGCCCGAACGATCGTATTTAAAAAATACTGAAGTATCATTGATAGCATACAATTCACGATTTATCGATTCACTACCTGCATTGTTAACTATATAATAAGGAGAATAGGAAACACAATAATCGTCCAAATGAAGTTTTACATAATAGGTACCATTATAAAAAGGCCTGAATGTTTGTTTGTCGGCATTGGTAATATTGAGGCTTCGCCCATCTTCTGGTGCTACAGCATACCATTGATAGGAAATCGCTAATGGAGCTTTCAAAAGTGTATCGCGACCATTCACAGAAATAGGCGTGATAGTGGTAATGCCTTTTTTTAATGAAAAATCAGTTTTGAAGGCAGGAGTGGCAATGTAGCAACCTGTGCTATCGCCCAAAATGGCTACGTAGTTTCCATTGGTAACAGGCAAGTAAATAGAATCATTCTCATTGGCAATTAGGCTACTATCTAATTTCCAACGATAATAATCAAAGCCTGATGCAACATATAAATTATAAGGTTGAGAACAAATTGTAGTATTATAGGCAGAGATTTCTGGAATAATTTTGCATATCATGGGCTGTACGAAACCTTGGGTAATTACATTGTCTTCGTTTGCACCTGTAAATACCAAAGCTTCGCCAATAGACCAACTGACTGTATAATCATCATTTGCGCCATAACCACCAGCAGATGCCACCAACGATTGCGCAAGTTTTGCCTCCGACTGACCATAAATAAGGCTGGCTGAAATGGATAACCATAAGATTAAAATAATTTTCATGGTTAGTAGGTTTCCCTAATTAATATATACCCTCCTGCATTTAAATCATTTAAAATATTGGTGTTATCCACTTGTATCTCTCCTGCTGAACCCACTACTTTCAGATAAATTCTAATGTTCAGGGCTGTTCCAGGGGTGATGTTGGGATAGTATCCTTTTATAAATAGAGGAAAATAACTGCCTCTGCCACTTTCAGAGTACCAACTGGTACCTCCCCAGGTGGGAGCCTGACCTGCTACATCAACCCTAAAAGAGGCAACGCCTTCTTTTTTAATATCTTTCAAATAAGAAGGAGCAAAAAGTTCTACTTCAATAATGGTGAATGGGTTTTGCTTTACGGTTGATGGCAAACTGAAATTATAAATAAGTAGATCTCCATCACTTTCATTATAGGTGCCCGAGCCTAGCAAATCGCTTCCAAAATTGGTAACAACACCCAGAATGGTAGATACTCTGCCATTGGCAAAACTTCCTGGAGTTCCACCGCCAGTGCCAGCCACTGTGAAATTCGGAAAGCTGCCTGTTATTGTTGTTCCAGCACCTGCAGTGATATTTACCTGTGGCACAGAGACTGCGAAATTCGGGTAGCTTCCAGAAATGTTTGCGGCCCCACTTCCTGTTAAGGTTAATATTTGATCAGGTTTAGCATTTGAAATGGTATTTCCTCCTGTAATCAGAATGCCTGATCCTCCAGCAATTGTATTTTGTTTATTACTAAAAGTGTTCCAATCTGCGGGACTGAGCAAACCAAAAGAAGTGCCGCTGGCCGTTG
>CAZMFZ010000064.1:0-2989 GCA_964565665.1 uncultured Bifidobacteriaceae bacterium
TAAATGAATAGCCACAACTTCAAGTGGATTAGTAAATCCTATTTTCATTATAACTGACAACTTCTTATGGATTCTATCTTGGAATTCTTTAAAAATCTTTTCGATGCAAAAGGATTTATGCCCCGATGGGTTTGTGGCAATTGGACGGAACTTCACGGTTGGATATATATAATAGCGAACATAGCCATTTGGGCAGCCTATTTTACCATTCCTATATTGCTTTATTCCTTCATATACGAGAAAAAAAGGTTTATTTTCAAGAATGTAATCGTTTGGTTTATATTATTTATAATTTTTTGTGGCTCTACCCACCTGATTGATGCTGTGATATTTTGGTATCCGATGTATAGATTTAATGCAATAGTGTTGTCTGTTACTGCCGTAGTTTCTTGGGGTACAGTTTTTGTTTTATACAAGTATATTCCAAGAGCATTGGAATATAAATCGCCCGAACAATTACAATATATTATTGATGAACAAACCAAGGAATTGGCTACGGCATACGAAAAGCTATCTGACAGTGAAAAGCAATTCAAAGCACTAGTAAATAATAATCCTGACATAATTACAAGAATCAGCAAAGATTTGAAATACCAATTTATCAATGATTCGATATTGAAAGTTCGAAATATGAAAATTGAAGATATAGTTGGGAAAAATATAGAGGAAGTATCAAAAAATGACAATTCGCCAAATACAAATTCTTTTTTGACAAACGTAAAAAAGGCATTTGAAAGCAAGGAAGTACAACAATATGAATTTGCTACCAATACAAATACCCTTAATCAAGGCTATTTTTCTATGACCGTGGTACCATTGAAAGACGAAAATAGCGATGAGGTCGAAGATGTAATTACAGTAACAAGAGACATTACTACCCAAAAACTCTACGAAATAGAGTTGGTACAAAATGTGGCAAATTTAGAAATTCTGGCACAAAAACATGAAAACAAAAGACGCATTCTTGAGGATTTCACTTATATAGTATCGCACAATTTACGATCTCCCGTTGCAAATTTATCATCATTATTGCACCTGATTCAAGATGAAAATAATGCAGATATTCGTGAGCTTCTTATTCAAAAAGTATTTATCGCATTCGAAAAACTTTCGATAACTGTATCTGATCTTACCACGGTAGTGCAAATAAGGCAAAACATAGAAATCGAAAAGGAATTGTTGCGATTTGAAGACATATTGAAAGACCATCTAACTAACCTGGAAATGCAAATCAAGCAAGTATATGCAGAAATTGACTATGATTTCAGTAAATGTGAATCTATATTGTATCCCAAAATATATCTTGAAAGTATTATATTGAATTTACTCTCTAATGCCCTCAAATACAAATCGCCCGATAGAAAGCCTAAAATTATATTTTGGACAGAAGTAGCTAAAGACGGCATATTTAGCCTATTTTGCCAAGATAATGGCTTGGGGATAGACTTAAAAAAGAATGGAAATAAAATATTCGGGTTAAATAAAACTTTTCATGAACATCCTGAAGCGAAAGGAGTTGGTTTATTCATGACCCGAAATCAAATTGAAACCATGGGCGGTACTATTTCCGTAGAAAGTCAAATAGATATTGGAACAAAATTTACTATACAATTTAATAATTACAGTGATCAATGGAAGGCAAGATAGAAACAGTTTGCATAGTGGATGACGATGATATATATCAGTTTACTGCTTCGATGGAAATACAAAAGACGAATTTAGTAAATAAAATAATCATGTTTCCAAATGGGTTGAAAGCCCTTGATTATATTAATATTGAGAAAGACAATCCAGGTAATTTACCCGATGTTATATTTTTGGATGTGAATATGCCAATGATGGATGGATGGGATTTTTTGAAGGAATTTATTATTATGAAAGCCAACTTACCTAAGTCAATTGTGATTTTTATGGTTAGTTCTTCTGTAGATAGTAGGGATGTAGATCGAGCACATGAGATAAGCGAAGTATCAGGATATATGGTGAAGCCTATGGGAAAGCAAAGGCTTACTGAAGTATTTAATACCTTGTTAAGTTGAGAATTACTGCAAACAAATATAATTTTGCAGCATGCTACCAAACTATATCACCCAAGAAAAGCTTAAAAATTTTATACAATCAGCTCTAAACGAAGATGTTGGCAGTGGAGATTTTACCTCTTTGGCTACCATTTCAGCTACGCAACAAGGGAAAGCCCAGCTTATTTTTAAAGACAATGGCATAGTAGCTGGGCTTGAACTTTCCAAATACATATTTGAAGCAGTAAATCAAGATTTGAAACTTGAATATTTAAAAAAGGATGGCGAAAGAATTGAAAAAGGCGAAATTGGGCTGCTGGTAGAAGGTAGCAGCATTGCCATACTTACTGCCGAGCGGTTGGTACTGAATTGCCTACAAAGAATGAGTGCTATCGCTACCCTCACCAATCAATATTCCCAACAAATAAGCCATACCAAAGCCAAATTGCTCGACACCCGTAAAACAACACCCAATTTCAGAATGATGGAAAAATGGGCTGTACTCACAGGCGGTGGGATAAACCACAGGTTTGGATTGTATGATATGATACTTATTAAAGACAATCATATTGATTATTCTGGAGGCATAAAAAATGCTTTAGAAAACACACTCAATTATTTGAATACCATGGCACTTGATTTGAAAATAGTAATTGAAACCAGAACTATTGACGAAGTAAAACAAGTATTGGATTTTACGAATGACAATGAAAGTGTACATAGAATTTTACTAGACAATATGCCAAATGCAACGCTTAGAAATGCTGTAGCTTTGATAAATGGATGCATACCAACTGAAGCTTCGGGTGGCGTAAATATCAATACCATAAAAGAGATAGCTGAAACAGGCATAGATTATATTTCTGTAGGGGCATTAACGCATTCCTACAAAAGCTTAGATATGAGTCTGAAAGCTGTGAAAAACTAACATTTTTTATTTGCCTTGACAAAGGAAAATGGAAATTACTTTT
>CAZMFZ010000064.1:2999-20905 GCA_964565665.1 uncultured Bifidobacteriaceae bacterium
GCGAAAAATTATAAATCGAAATTCGGGGAAAATTCCTATTTTAGAACAATGAATTTGTTGCCTAATTTTGAGAAAGCAATAATTCCAAACGAGAAAATTTTCGGCTATTGTCTAAACCCAATCCAAGAAAGAGGTCAACATAAAGCAAAAGTGTTCAGACAAGTTTTTGGGATTACTCAAGCTGACGGGCAAGTATTGAAAAAAGCCATTTTGGAGCAAATTGACAATATGGAGTTCAAACTGAATCAGCGAATAAATTTGGCAAAATATTTTCATTACCGGTGAAAATAACTATTTTCGGAAAAGAAGCAGAAGTAATTACTGCTTGGATTATAGAGAATGGTGCAGATTTCCCTCGATTAACGAGCTGTTATGTAAACAAATAAAACGATGAGAGACGACACAATTAAAGTTTTGGACCATGGTAGCACTTTTGAAGGAGATTCCAGAAAAGAATCTTCTCCGGGGCCAAATTGGAACAGTTGTTGAAAAATATTCGGAAACGGATTATGAAGTCGAGTTCTCTGACAATAACGGAAAGGCGATTTCGATGCTGACACTTTCAACAGAACCGGTAATGCTTTTACATAACGAATTAGAACACGCATAAATAAATTCTTCGCCTTCAGTATATTTATGATAAGATTGGCGTGGTTGGCATGTCGTAGTTTGTTCCTGCATAATTATTCTCAGCGGATAATTTCGTGTCCTAAATTCCCTTTATTCATAAAAATTTAACATTGGAGCCAAAATGTACCTCAGTATATTAAAAAATAAATCAATTTAATTCTAAATTTTCAATACTTGGAAAGTCTTAAACTACCACTACTTTTGCACCCTTAATATTTAGAAAAAATTAATTATCCAAATCCTATATTTTGTGCGTGATTACGCAACCTTACAATGATAATCAAAACAAAAAAATACCAGCTAGGTACCAATCAATATATCAAAATTTCCATTGTTCAATTGCTACTTAGCCAATGGTATTATATTGCAGGCGGCACAATTTTACTTTCAGGCTTGCTCTATTTTTCATGGTGGTGGGCTTTTTTGGTAGTGTTAGCACCGGCATTGTACATTGGCTTTTGGTTTGTGCAGTTTTACGGAGTCACCATGATGCCTGATAGTAAAATGCTGTTTGATAAATATTTTTATGAAATAGACAGCCGCCAAATATTGGTAAAACTCAACCAAAAACAAGGCATGCAAATAGGATGGGATAAAATACATTCTGCTAAAATGACCAAAGATGCATTTGTACTAATGCTTTCGAAAGCACAATTTTTTTATCTTCCTTACAAAATTTTCAATACCGAGACAGAAACTAAGTTTCTAGAGAGTATTTTAAAACGTAAAGAACTATTGAAATAAATAATAAAATATACCCAAAAAAACCGCATTAACCTTAGCACATTTAGCAATGAAAAAAACTACAAGCTTAGTATTAGCAATTTTTATCACGATTTCTTTGGCATTTGCCTTAGAAAAAACACCTCTTAAATGGCGAATCGGATATCATAAAACAGCTACTGAACAGCCTAGCAAATGGGCAGTTTCAACTGTGCCTGGTGCCATACAACTTGATATAATGGTAGCGGAAAAATATAAACAACCTTATTGGTTTGGCAATAATTTTGAGCAATTTACCTGGATGGAAAGCCAATTTTTTACTTATAAAACTTCATTTGCAAAACCAAGTATCAAGGCTGGAGAAAAAGTATATTTTCATTCCAAAGGCATTGATTATCAGTTTATAATAAGCCTAAATGGAGAAAAAATACACGAGCAAGAAGGCATGTTTACTTATGTAGATATTGACTTAACAGATAAATTGAAAGACCAAAATGAAATCAAAATCACGCTGTTGCCAGTGCCAACAGTGGCAGGATCGAGAAATACAATATGGCATTATAGGGACAATGCCCGCAAAAGTGCTAAACCTGCTGTGAGCTATGGTTGGGATTGGCATCCAAGATTAATTACCCGAGGCATATGGGATGAAACCTATTTAGAGACAAGAAATGAAAGCCAAGTAACCTCTGTTTGGGTAAATTATGAATTGAACGAATTGCTTACTGAGGCACAATTGCATACCCAAGTTGAAGGTAAAATGTTAAAGGGTACAAAATACAAATGGACTGTAAAATCGCCTGAAGGAGCAGTTGTTTTATCAAAAGACGGGATATTAAATAGTGATAATGAGACAATTGAAGCTGAATTGAAAGGCGTAAAACTTTGGTGGCCAAATGGATACGGAAAGCAAGATTTATATTCAAGTTCAATAGAGCTATTAAAAAATGGAGTAGCGGTTGATAAAAAGGAATCTAAAATCGGATTTCGCACAATCAAAATGATAATGAGCGAAGGTGGATGGATAGAGCCTCAGTTATTTCCCAAAAGCCGCTCTGTAGCTCCAGCCAATTTTGAAGTAAATGGGAAACGAATATTTGCAAAAGGCTCAAACTGGGTACATCCAGAAATTTTCATGGGTTTGGCTACAAAAGAAACGTACGAAAGGCACATCAAACTTGCCAAAGATGCCAATTTCAATATTTTCAGAGTGTGGGGTGGAGGCGTTACCAACAAAGAATCTTTTTTCGATTTATGTGATGAATATGGAATATTAGTGTGGCAAGAATTTCCATTGGCCTGCAATTTATACCCTGATGAATTGCCTTATTTAAAAGTATTGGAGCAAGAGGCTCGCTCTATTATTAAAAGAGGCAGAAACCATACATCGATTGCCCTTTGGTGTGGTGGAAACGAGCTTTTCAATGAATGGAGCATGATGACAGAGCAATCTTTGCCTTTGCGATTGCTTAATAAATTGTGCTATGAGCTTGACCCAAAAACGCCCTTTAATTATACTTCGCCACTTTTTGGCATGGGGCATGGCAACTATGTAATGTGGGAATTGAAAAATGGCGGTGAAGTTTTTCAATGGATGCCCAAATCTAACAACACGGCTTACACCGAATTTGGCGTGCCAGGTACAGCCAATATTGAGGTGCTAAAAGCCATGATGCCGGCTTCAGAATTGTTTCCTCCAAAATTAGGCACAGGCTGGGAATCCCATCATGCTTTCAATGTGTGGGGCAAACACCGTTGGTTGGAACTCCCTTTTCTAGAAGAATATTTTGGTGAAATAGAATCGCTTGAAGATTTGGTCTCTTATAGTCAACTTACGCAATGTGAAGGTTATAAGTGTGTATTTGAAGAAGCTAGAAGACAAAAACCGTATTGTGGCATGGCTATAAACTGGTGTTATCAAGAGCCTTGGCCTTGTGCAGCCAACAATAGTTTGATCAATTATCCATCTATTCCTAAGCCTGCTTATTATCATGTGGGCAAATCATCTAGGCCAATTTTGGCAAGTGCCAGAATTCCAAAATTCCGCTGGGACGAAGGCGAAACCTTCTCTTGCGACCTTTATTTATTGAACGATACCTACGATAAAGTTCCTGCAGGAAAAATGACAGCCAAATTGGTGTATGACGATAATAAGGAACTAAAATTCCTAAATTGGGAATACCCAATGACAGATGAATCGAAAAATATTGCAGGCCCTACAGCCAGAGCTACATTACCCAAAATGAAAAACAATCTATTCAAATTGGTGGTAGAAGTAGAAGGCAAACCCGAATACAAATCTGAATACACATTTATTTACAGAGGCAAAGACGTGCTGAATGCTAAACCCAAAATCAAATATTTGAATGGGGTTACCGAATAAGTGTGAGTGAATAATCCCAAAAAGAACTATGACAAAGCTTAACTAAAAATGATGAAGGGTCGCTAAGAAATGATGATGGGTCATAAGATTGTCGTAAGGGGCGCCAAAAAAATGGCAGTGGGTCACTCCGAAATCATAAAGGGGAGGGGTTTTATTCCTCAATCCTAAGCTTTTTCACTTGCTCCACTGTCAAACCAGTATCTTCTGCTATATCTTCATTTGAAAAGTTTCATTTTATCAGTTTTCGGGCGATGTCATTTTGTGTATCTTTTGTTGCTTCTTCTTTTTCCCTTCTAGTAGCTAAAGCCCAACGCCCCCTTTCCATTTGCTCACGCATGAGAGCATAGTCATAAGCCTCCAATTCTTTTTTTGTCCAATTGTGCTTATCCGCATCTTGATAGGCATGTTTCAATCCTTCATCTTTTACATTGTCAGGAATTACTTCCAAGCTTTCAGCGTTCTTAATGAAATATAACCATTGGTCTACAATGGTGGTCAATTCCGAAACTGTTTTATTGAATTTTGGCAGTTCAATAAAATTAAACTCAATATCCTTGATGAAATATTCACCCGTTCAATATCCTTAATCTTGTAGCGGTTGATGTAGCTTGAATTTTGAGTAACTACAAAGTCTAAAATACCAATAAAAAATGTTGGATTTAATTATTCATACTCATCTCCACGTTCAATTTGTGCCGAATAACTTTTTGAAGCATAATTAAGAACACGTTTGTCAAATCCAAGATCTTTGCCTACCGGCATTTCTACAATGTATGTTTTTTTTTGGTCTATGGCTTTACTATCTACAATCGTAACCCTTCCTCCTTTTAAATCAGGCAATTGATATGGAGTTAAGATGGCAACATCAACGATTTTTTTTTCAGAATCTAATAACAATACGGCATTCAGAAAAGAAATCAGAGCTTCTTTTCTGTTCTCGTTTCCAAATATTTTTCGAAACGCAATATCATTTTTTATGTCTACAAATTTCATATTACAAAAGTATGAAGTTTTGATAAGAGTTGTTAAAGTCTCGGTTTACCTAATCACCAATCATCACAAACGGGCCCCAATAATAGGGATGAGGAAATTTTTTCCGCACCGAACTCATTGCCATTTTAAAAGCTCCTCGCTTATCGCCCGATTTCATCCATTCTCTGTAAAAACTAGTCATTAATAGCATAGTTGTTTCATCATTTACCGTCCAAAGTGAATTTACAATAGCTTTAGAGCCAGCTACCTGAAAGGAGCGTTGCAAGCCATACACACCTTCTCCATTTCTGACTTCACCTAAGCCTGTTTCACAGGCAGAAAGCACCACCAAATCTGTATGCTCCAAATTCATATTCATGGCTTCGTAAGCGGTAAGTATGCCATCTTCCCCTCCTTCACTTGAAGAACTGATGTAGCCATTTCGTTTATTTTGCATGGTAATATCTGAGCCAGAAAGCATTAAGCCAGATTTGAGCAAGGGATTTTCAGCCACTGTGGAAGCCTTTCCTTTTCTAGAGCCTGAAATATCGTTGTCAAAAAAACCATGTGTAGCAATGTGCAGTACTTTAGGATTTTTAATGCTTTTTACTTTTTCCTCGGTCACTTTATCGCCAATATACAAATTTTCAATCCAGCCACTTTGAGCCGCTAGTTTATCAATTTCTTTCACCTCAGTTTCTGTGCCAGGTAGGGGATTTAGCATCTGTACGTATTTATTTCTATTGGTAGATGTGCCACCTTCGCTCACTTTTCTACTTTGCTGAAACATAAAATCGGGGTTTCCGCAGAGCACAATTTGGTTTAGAGCGTTGGGTGGCGATTTTTTGGCCACTAAATCTTTGGTGTTACTTACAATCTGTATTTCCACTTCGTCAAACACGAATTTTTGGGTCTGCATATTCTGCAAAGTATTGATATTGAGTTGGTTGTAAGCCCCATCTGGTGAAATATACACTTTTTTTACCCCGCCCAAAGCCCCAGCTATATCTCTCCAAAAGTATCGATAACAATACTCGTTGTCGGTTTGCTGTTTTATTGCGTTGCGATAATATTTCAACAATTTTGATTCCATAATATAGCCTTCCCTCATCAACACCAATTGAGGATTGCCAACTGTATTGTGCTTCACTATCAAGGCTGCATAATAAACCGAATCAGAGTAAATACCTGCCGAATCGAATTTGAACTTTGGAAAACGAATAATTTCCATAGCAGCTTCGCCCGGTTTTAGAATCTTCTTTACATCTTGCCAAGTGAAATATTGGGTTTCATTCGCATTTTTGAAAAATTCTGATTTCTGCGAAAGTTCTCTTTCAGCATTATTTACGCCTCTTTCCAAGCTGTCAATCTTGATGTTTTGTGTAGTAACATCTTCTTTCGACATGGCATACACTTTTGATAAAAACTCTTTTTGGTTAAGCCAGTTTTGAAATTTTTCTATCAGCACTGTATCGCCACTTTCAAGAATGGTATGGCGAAGTTTATTAGATGCGTTTAGCAGAAGTGCTTTGGTAGCCAATTGGTTGTTGTACATCTTGCCCAAAATACTTGGTTCTTTGGCAGCTCGAACCAATGCATAAGAGTTAAATTGTTCAAAATGCAAGCGAATTGTCGCGTAAAATTCACCTTTTTCCTTTTCTGACATAGATGGAAAATGCTTTTGAATCATATATAAATCTAGATTTGTGGCTTTATACCACATAGAATCAGCCTTTGAGTAATTTTTCAAAGCCACATATAGCCTTCCGAGATTTACCATTGTAAGCCCAGTTGAAGGGTGTTTATCGCCCAACGATTCCTTTCTAATTTGCAAGGCCTCAATGTATAACTTTTCAGCATCTTTATAGCGTGCAATGGCTTCGTAAAGCCCAGCCAAATTGCTCAAAGAAGTGGCATAGCTTGGGTGCTTTGCCCCGTAAGTAGCTCTGGTTTTGGTTAAGTTCTTTTTGTACAATTCTTCTGCTTTTGCAAAATTTCCTATCTTTTGCTGCAAAAGAGCCAAGTTATTAAGAGTAGACACATAATCGGGATGTTTTTCACCCAACACTTCCGATTGAATATCAAGAGCCTGCTGATAGAGACTTCCTGCTTGGTCATATTCCTTTGTAATTTCATACAAACCTGCCAAATTACTTAGTTGATTTGCATAGTTGGGATGCTTAGCTCCGAATATGGTTTTGATTATTTCAAGCGACTCTTGATAGTATTTTTCAGCATCTTTATACCTCCCCATTATTTCGTACAAAGCCCCAATATTGTTGAGTGAGGTGGCGTAATCGAAGTTTTTCTCTCCAAGCGACCCTTTGCGAATAGAAGTTGAACGCAGGTACAGGCCCTCGGCCTCTTCGTATCTTCCCATTTGTTTGTAGAGTGAAGCTAAGTTGTTTAGCGTAGTGGCATAGTCGGGATGATCTGACCCTTGAATGGCATCTGTAATCAGCAGAGACTCTTTGTAAACCGCTTCTGCCTTGTCGTATTTACCTAATTCGGTATAAAAAAGTGCCAAGTTGTTGAGGAGGCCTGCATACTCAATGTTATTTTTACCAATTGTTTCTATATAAATGGCCTGAGCTTTGCCATAGCGAGTTTCTGCATCAATAAACCTTCCCATTTCACGGTAAAGCGAAGCCAAGTTGATAAGCGTCACTACAAAGCTTGTGTGTTTCCTGCCTACATTACTTTCATAAATATCTAATGCACGTTTATAATATTTTTCCGAAACCACATATTTGCTCATCTTCCTATACAAAAAGGCCAAATTGCTCAAGGCCGCGGCATGTTCAATATGGTTTTTGCCAAGTGTGTTTTTCCTTATCTCAGCTACTTGCAAGTATATTTTCTCAGCTTCGGCATAGCGTTCCATACTAATGTAAAGGGAGCCAAGATTGTTCATAGCCTCGGTAAATTCCTTGTGTTTTTCACCATATTGATCTCGGTTTAAATCTATCAGCCTCAAGAAAATAGGTTCTGCTTCGGTATATCTACGTTGGTGAGCATAGAGTTCACCCAAATGTTTGTAAGCATACAAGAAGTCGGGCGATTTCTCCCCCGGATTTAGTTTTCTGAAATTTACTACTTTATTATACAGAGGTTCGGCATCTAAATACCGACCAGTACTCATATATAAATTGGCTCTGAAATATATCGTATTAATGTATTGCGGGCTGTTTTCTGTATATACTTCTCGATTAAGGCTGGCTAGTTTCGAATACAGAGAATCTGCTTTTAGGTTTTTGCCCTCAATATTGTACACCACAGCTACGTTATTGAGCAAATCTAAATAATCTTTATTCTTCTCGCCTGATGCATCTTTTCTAAGTTGTAAGGCCTTAGAATAGTATTTTTCAGCATTATCATAATCGTTTTGAGAGTAATATAAATACGCCAGATTGATAAGAGCCGAGAAATTATTGGGGTGAAAACGGTCTTTGGGGGTAACTTCGTAATGGAGTGAAGTTTCCATTAAGTGTTGTTCTGCTTTTCTGAGCTTACCTTGCTTTACATAACATCGAGCGAGCAGGTTGTTCATATCCCAGTATATATACTCTTTTTGTTTTAATTTGGCTTTCTCCAAGTTGTCTTCCAGCCATTTAGAGGCATCGTCATATTTGGCACGATTAAAATTTACACGGCAAGAATCGTATTGCACTTTGAAATTGAGCAATTCCACTTGTGCATATCCTGCTGTTGATACGATTAATAGAAAGAATATTTTTTTCATTTGCTTAGTCAAATATCAGTAAATATAAAAAATGATATTGACAAATCGATTTTGAGGGTAGTCAAATTAGTGTTATGCTTTTTTTGTATTTTGATACGGCACAATCATTTTATTTTCAAATTACTATTATATTAGTATTCTCATTTGTTAAGATTTACAATATGCACATCAGTGACCTTGAAATGTACGACTTGTTGAAAGAACGCATGAGCGATAAAGAAGCCCGTGAGTTAGTAGCGTATATTGGAGATAAAGTAGAAGACAAGTTTATAGAAGCTATAAATATATTTGCTACAAAAGAAGATTTGTTGAAATTGGAATTGAAAATTGTAGAACAAATCGGTGAGACAAATAAATCGATTGAAATTATGCGAGGCGAATCGAACCAAAAGCTAGAAGCATTTCGGGGCGAGTCGAACCAAAGGCTAGAAGTTTTTCGTGGTGAATCGAACCAAAAGTTAGAAGCATTTCGCGGAGATTTAATTGCGAAAATTGACCAAACCAAATCCGATACGCTTAAATGGACTTTTGTATACATTCTCACAGCTACTATAGGTATAATAGGCACCATATTATCGGTAATGAAAATGGGCGGATGGGGCAATTGATAAATTTTACCTCCCCAGGTTCGAGATGAAAATAGGCATAATCCGCGAAGGAAAAATACCCATAGACAAGCGTACTCCGCTTACGCCACAAAACTGTGTGCTGCTTAAAGAAAAATATCCAGGGCTTGAAATAGTAGTGCAGCCCAGCAAAATCAGAATTTATCTCGATGAAGAATATAAGGCATTGAAGATCCCCCTGCAGGAAGACCTCTCCGATTGCGATTATATTTTTGGAATAAAAGAAATACCCATTTCGGATTTGATAGATGGCAAAACGTACTTTTTCTTTTCTCATACTATAAAAACGCAGCCAGCCAATCAAAAGCTGCTAAAATTCATTCTTAAAAAAAAATGCACCCTTATTGATTATGAATGTATAAGAGATGAAAAAGGCATACGGTTGGTTTCATTCGGGCATTTTGCAGGTATAGTAGGGGGCTACGAAACGATAAGAATGTACGGGCATCGCTACCGACTTTTTGAACTTAAACCTGCCCAATTCTGCTTCGACTATGCCGAAATGCGAAGCTATTTCAAAAAAGCAAAATTGAAACCTATAAAAATTGCCCTTACTGGTGGAGGAAGAGTTGCAGAAGGAGCAGTAAAAGTACTGGAACAAATGCGAATAAAACAGGTAAACATCAATGATTTTCTTAACAAAACATTTACCCATCCTGTATTTACACAAATTCATTCGGAACAATTTCACGTAAAAAAGGGTACTAACTTTTTTGATAGAAAAGACTTTTTTAAAAACCCTGAAAACTATGAATCGCATTTTTTCGATTTTGCCAAGCAGGCCGATATTTTGCTTGCCTGTGCCTACTGGAATCCTAAGGCTCCATTGCTATTTACCAAAGCCCAAATGCGAAGCAGCGAATTTCGCATAAAGCTCATTGGCGATATTACTTGCGATATTAACGGATCGATACCCAGTACCATGCGATCGAGCAGTATCGATAATCCAGCTTACGATTACAATCCTTTCACTGAAGATTTGGAAGTGCCTTTTTCGAGCGAAAATAATATCACTACGCTTGCGGTAGATAATTTACCTTGCGAATTGGCTAGAGATGCCTCTGAAAATTTCGGTTTGCAACTGATAGAGAAAGTATTTTCACAGCTATTTAACACCGATGGAAATAAAATACTGGAAAGAGCCACTATTGCGAGCGAAGGCAAATTAAAGGCTGAATATTCTTACTTAAAAGAATACGCTTCTATCTGATTATTTACCTGATTAAAAGTGTATCAGTCTCAATAGTGTTACTATTATTTAAAGCACGGTCTTTGATAAATATTTTTAGTTTGATGGTTTTACCCTGTAATTCAGTGGCGATTAGTGGTGAAATAATATTAAAAGTCAATTCACCAGAAATAGGTCTTTTCTTTCGGTCAGGATTATAATCTTCAAAGTGACCCTTAAATAGGTTTAATCTTCTTCCAAGAAGTTCAGAGCATGATTCAAGTGAATCTGAACAAGTTTTGAAATCACCATTTACATTCCTGAATAAGAAAGTAAAATCATAATTTATACGATTGATATTTGTTTCAATTCTCTCTTTCAGAAGAGAATCATAAACTTTTATAGAATCGAAAGGAGGGGAAAGTAAATCATTCTCACTAAGACCCAAATCACCATCTCCATCTGTAAAATTTAATTTTACTTCGATAGAGCCAGGTTTCAGAGCGATACTCTTATAGGTAATAGTAGGCGTAGCAGGAAAGTCAGGATCTCGGAAGCATGAAATCGAAACCATTAGCAAAAAAATAAAGCCTATTCCATAACTTTTATTCAAAATTCACCTTTTAAATATTATACAAAGTTAAACATAAACTCCGATGGCACAAAAAGTACTAATAACAGGCGGAAGCGGACTGGTAGGAAAGCAATTAAGCAAATTGCTTTTGGAACAAGGCTATGAAGTGGCTTGGATCAGTCGGACAGCAGGCGATACAGGCAAGATAAAAAGCTATGCCTGGGATTTGAAAAACAAACATATTGATATAAAAGCTTTTGAAAACGTTACTTCCATTATTCACTTGGCTGGTGCAGGCATCGCAGACGAACGCTGGACTGATACCCGCAAAAAAGAACTTATAGACAGCCGAGTAGAAAGTACAAAACTACTTTTAGAATATGTTGAAAAGTTGAATATTCCGCTCAAAGCATTTATATCATCCTCAGCAATAGGCTATTATGGAGGCAACACGGGCAATGAGCCGAAAGATGAATATTCTCAACCAGGCCACGATTTTCTAGCCGAAGTTTGCAAAGTATGGGAAGATGAAGCGATGAAATTTGAGCAGAATAAAGTACGAACAGTTTGCATTCGTACAGGAATTGTATTGAACAGCGCTGGTGGTGCTTTGCCGAAATTGGCCATCCCTATTCAATTTGGTATAGGTACATATTTGGGCGATGGCAACCAGTGGATGTCGTGGATTCATTTAGCTGATGTGTGCCATATTTATTTGAAAGCATTGGAAGATGAAAATTTACAAGGGGTTTATAATGCCACAGCTCCCAATCCTGTTACCAACAAAACATTCACTCAAATATTGGCAAAGCAATTGAAAAAATGGGTTTTGCCATTGTATGCACCTGCTTTTTTGTTTAAAATTTTGTTGGGTGAAATGGCTGTGGTAGTTACAGGCAGCAGCCATGTACTTTGCAAACGACTTTCTGAAACCGATTTTGTGTTCAAGTTCAGAACTTTGGAAGAGGCCTTGAAAGATATTTACAAATAAAATTAGAAATTGGAAAGGGATACTAACCTCACAATATCCTGTCAATAAAAAATCCCTGGTAAGACTTTAAATCTTGTCAGGGATAAAATAAATGAAACTAAATTAGAACTGCCCCTTCTCTATTTTTTCAGCTTTATCAAACAAATTTAAAGCTTTGTTGAACATTTCGTCTTGCTCATTGAATACTGGATAAAAACCCTCATTTTTCCATACGCTTCTGGCTATCAGGGCTTTTACTTGGTTTTTGATAAATTCTTTAGAACGATTGAAATCTTTTTCATTGAATTTGATATCAGCTTTCTGTGCTTGTTTATTTATGTCGGCAAGCATAGCATCAGAAACTTCAAACGATTTTTTGAATTGCTCAAAACTCATTTTTTCCAAGTCTTTTTTCTTATTGAAGCCATATTCAAGTGTGTATTCACGAATAATACCGCTATTGAACAATTGATTCAAATATCCAGTGAACATACTCGTATCTCTTGGAATGAAAATATCAGGCATTATGCCGCCACCACCGTAAACAGTTCTGCCCTTGGTAGTTTTAAACTTCATTTTTTCGTCAAATTTGATGCTATCGGCACTAAAAAATTCCCCATGTTTATAGCGATTTACAATATCCATGTTGTAATCTTCATCGCCTTTTACATAAGGTTTTTGAATGCTGCGACCGCTAGGCGTGTAATAGCGTGAGATTGTCAATCGCAATTCGGAATTGTCGCCTAAAGGAATTGGCATTTGCACCAAGCCTTTTCCAAAAGACCTACGACCCACAATTAATGCCCTGTCATTGTCTTGCAAAGCACCCGAAACTATCTCTGAAGCTGAGGCACTGCCCTCATCTATCAGTACAATGATTGGTCCTTTTTCGAACATTCCATTCATAAAAGCCCTAGTTTCGGAATTGTAGCGAGATTGTTTTGATTTAGTAAATACAATCATACGGTTGCCATCAAGCATCTCATCTGCCATTTGGGTGGCTTTGTCCATATACCCTCCAGGATTTCCTCTCAAATCCAGTATCAGCTTTTGCAAACCTTTGGCTTTCAAATCTGTCATTCCCTTTTTAAATTCATTGTAAGTGTTGGCAGTAAATCTATTTACCTTAATATAGCCTACTTCTTTATCTATCATATAGGCCACATCTACCGAAAAAGTAGGTATTTTATCCCTAGTGATTACAAATTCAAGCCATTTCTTTTGCCCTTTTCTTTGAATAGATAAATTTACTTTGGTTCCTTTTTTGCCTCTCAAGTACTTGAATACATCTTGTGTAGAAAGTTTTACACTCGCAATATTTTTACCATCAACCTGCACAATTTTATCGCCTGCTTGCAAACCTACTGCCTCTGAAGGACCACCACTAATAGGAGTAACTACATATAGCGTATCTTTTAAAATTTGAAATTCAATTCCAATTCCCTCAAAATCACCTTCCAATTGGGCTTTTGCCATGTCCATATCTTTCGGTGGAATATACACCGAATGTGGATCAAGCTTTTCAAGCATTTTGTTTATGGCTTCTTCTGTAAGCTGATCTGTATTTACAGTATCTACATATTCAGAGTTTATGTAGCTAATAATATCTCTGAATTTGTTGGTCGATTTAGATATATCATTTACCTGTGTGCCTGAGTTGAACATTTTCGCTCCAATAAAAATACCGCCTACTAAAGTAATGGCAATAATTATAGGCAAACGAATGATAGAGGCTGAGTTTTTGATTTCGCTCATGTATTTATTGTGAATAGATTTTGATATGTAGTACTTAATAAGTTGAAAGGAAGTTCAAAACTTTATAAGAATGTTACAAAAATAAGGGATTTATGTTCTAAACAGCTATTATGAAAAGCTTTTCACCATATGAGCAGGCCCAAAGCCATATTTATAGAAGAATAGGGTTACCGCAGATTCCAAGGCATTGACTTTGGCTTGCAGTATTCTAAAATGAAGATTGATATTTTAGCTTAATATTTGAGCAGTATGCTCTTTGGTATCTACTTTATCAATTACTTTTGAAATTATGCCTTTCTCATCAATCAAAAAAGTAGTGCGAGCTGTACCCATGTATTTTTTTCCATACATCGATTTTTCAACCCATACACCATAGTCGCTCACTACTTTTTGCTCGGTATCGGCTATCAAAGGGAATGGCAAACTATATTTAGTGATAAATTTTTGATGGGTTTTTTCAGAATCAATACTTATGCCTAGTATTTCAAATCCTTTGGCTTTTAATTCACCATAATTATCACGCAAATTGCAGGCTTCTACCGTACAGCCGGGCGTATCGTCTTTCGGGTAAAAATACAAGGCTACTTTTTTGCCAAGAAAATCGGACAATTTAATAAGATCTCCATTTTGATCTTTACTATTGATTTCTGGGGCTTTATCGCCTACGGACAATGACATATTTGATGGTTTAATTAATGTATTGAATAATTTAAATTTGAAAATTATGTTTTATAGAATGATTTACAAACACCAGTAAGGCAATTTTTTAATTGTTTCTCGATATATTCCTTTTATGTCAATGAAAATTCCATCTTCTGAAAGCAACGTTGAAAAATAGTCTTCATTTTTATTCAAATAGCTTTTATGAGAAACAGCCAAAATTATGGCTTGGTATTTTCCACTTGGTTTTTCAATCAAATTTAATCCATATTCATGATTAAACTCTTCAGATGAAGCATGAGGGTCTATAGTATCTACATGAATATTGAATGAGTTTAATTCCTTAATCACATCTACTACTTTAGAGTTTCTTATGTCGGATACATTTTCTTTAAATGTAACCCCCATCACCAATACCCTTGCTTTTGGAATATCTACTTTGTTAGCAGTAAGCATTTTTACGGCTTTTCTAGCCACATACACACCCATGCTATCGTTTATTTCTCTGCCACTCAATATCACTTTCGGATTGTGACCTAAATTTGTAGACTTATAGGTGAGATAATAAGGATCGACCCCGATGCAATGCCCGCCAACCAAGCCAGGAGTAAATTTTAGGAAATTCCATTTGGTAGCAGCTGCCTCTATTACTTCATAGGTATTGATGCCAATTCTGTCAAAAATCATCGACAATTCGTTCATCAACGCAATATTCAAGTCGCGTTGGGTGTTTTCTATCACTTTGGTAGCCTCTGCTACTTTGATAGATGAAGCCCTGTGAACACCCACTTTCACCACCAATTCATATACTTTTGCCACCACATCTAGGCTTTCTGCATCGCAACCCGACACTACTTTTTTCACATTCACCAAGGTGTGTTCCTTATCGCCTGGGTTTATTCTTTCAGGCGAATAGCCAACTTTAAAATCAATTCCAAACTTCAAGCCTGACTCTTGCTCCAAAATTGGCACACATTTTTCTTCTGTACAGCCAGGAAAAACGGTAGATTCAAAAACCACATAATCGCCTTCTTTCAGCGACTTTCCCACTGTGCTGCTTGCTCCCAAAAGAGCCGTTAAGTCGGGCTGGTTGTATTCATCAATCGGAGTGGGTACAGCTACTATAAAAAATGTGGCTGCATTTAAGTCGGCTTGTGTGTGCGTAAAATTTCTATCGCAGCTTTCAAAAGCTGAACTTTCTACTTCGTTGCTAGGGTCAATTTTTTTGTTTAATAAATCAATTCTTTCAGGTTTGATATCAAAGCCAATTACTTTCAAATTTCCGGCAAATGCTAAAGCCACTGGCAATCCCACATATCCCAAGCCAATTACCGCAAGAGATGATTTTTTATTTATCAGATTCTCGTAAATCATTTTATAATTATATGCACCAAAAATAGGGAAATTCTATTGTTTACCGAAGAAACATAGCAATCAAAACAACGAACAGGAATAAACAAATTTCTACTTTTCATTTTTTCATCCTTCTAAAATTTAAATGTGGCTGTATTGTGGTTTAATAAAGTTTTTGAGTTCTTCTAAAAAGCATTTTAAGAGCGACAGAAATTAGCTCGCAGGCTTAGCCATTTTGAATTTAGGTTTAAAAATTACTACCTCTATTCCTGCTAGTGCAGGCAAATTCATGTTTGTAACAATTTTCGAAGCCAGCCTAATTTTTGTTACAGAGCTGTAACAATTTTATGAGCCACATGAGTTTTTGTTACAATGTTGTAACAATTTTGAAATAGAGATAAATTTTTGTTACAATGTTGTACCAATTTTGAATGTCTAGTAAAATTTTGTTACAGAGTTGTAACAATTTTAAAACACTCAATTTAATGTGACTGAATATTAGGCATCAGATTAACTGATATGTGTTAGATAAGTGCAGTCTTTGGGAAATGATAAAGAATAGTTGATAATGAGTTGTTAACATAAAGGTAATATAAAGAAATACATAGAAAATTAGTGAATTAAAAATGAATTGCTATACTTGTCGCAAATTAATATACACTATCTGAATTGAGTTTTTAAAAGTACCAACTATATACCCAATGAAAAAAATATACCTTCTTCTGCTTTCTATTTTATTTGTAGCTGTGCAAACCTACTGCCAAACCAACACAGCCGTGTATACCGCATGTTCATCCAATAACCTTCCGCTATGTCCGGGAGAAAACAGAAGCTTTACGTTTGTTGCAAGTATTATTCCAACCGGACCAGGTGGGGCAAATGGAGAAGCAGATTTTAAAGGTAAATTTGGGAGCGGATACAACAATTATGCAGTAGGTTACACTTGGTATGTAAATGGTCAGGTAGTATCGGGGCAGAATAGTGCAACCCTTATTTATAATATGAGTGTATCTGGTACAGTACGAGCTACCGCATCGTTTGGCTTTTACAATACAGTGCCCCCATATAATTCAACAAATATGAATGTAAATAGTTACAATAGTCAAAGCATAAACACATATTCTGCTTCCGAACTTCCTCAAATTCAACCCATTATTGGGCCAAGTTCTATAAACGCAGAGGCGACAGCCAATTATTCTGCATTTGGAGGAACCAGCTTCGATTGGAGTGGGTCTATCATTAATGCTAATAGTGGTGGTTCTTTATCTTCGCAATATGGATCAGTAGTAGAGCTGAAAGCCCCAAAAGCTACCGGAACAGTGACTTTACAAGTGTGGGTAAGCAATAGTATTTGTGCCTCATACTACGTTACAAGTTCAAAAGTTATTACAGTTTTAAATACCCCACCCACTACACCTACGGGACTAAACGCATTTCGGTTGAGTGCAGGTTCTAACCAGCTTACATGGATGGCAAGTAACGACAATGAAGCGGTAACTGCTTATGGATATAAAAATCTGGATGCAAATGGGAATGTAATTAGTGATGGAGGGGCATTGGCTTCAGCAAGTGCTAATCCTGGCGTTGTGTTTAGCCCTCCCGGCATTTTTAAAATTGCTGTTTATTCAATAGATAATAGAGGGCTAACTTCAGGATTAAGTAATTCAATCTCCTTTACAAATGATCCAAACCCGCCCACTACCCCCACTACCCTTAGCTATGTTTATGATGCCAATAAGCTAGAATATACATTTAACTGGGCTGCCAGTACCGATGCTATTTCAGGGGTGGCTGGCTATAGGTTGTATAAAAATGGAGTTTTGTTTACGGACAACATCCTCACCACAACTACTAAAGTTGCCAAGGGAAACCTTGGCTCGAACCTTAACCATAGTTTTAGTGTAACAGGTGTCGATTTACTAGGCAATGAATCTGCTAAAAGTACCCCACAATCATTCTATATAGATGCGTATCCCCCCGGCATCCCTTATGGCTTAAGCATATCTGGCATGACTACAAGTAGTGTAGTAATTTCGTGGAATGCCACTACCGACAATTCGGGCATAGCCCCTACCTATCGCGTATATAAATATAGCACTTTAGTGGGCACTACTTCAGGCACCAGCCTTACCATCAATATGTTAAATGATAATGATGTATTCCCTACCTATGTCACCGCTATTGACGCAGTAGGAAACGAAAGCAATCCCCCACCTTATATTAATGTGACCATAGATGTAACACCACCCACTACACCCACTAACCTGATTTTTGCTGGGAAAAGCTTTTCAAGCCTAAACCTGACATGGACACCTAGCATAGATACCCACTTGAAAGGGTACTATATATA
>CAZMFZ010000065.1:0-20659 GCA_964565665.1 uncultured Bifidobacteriaceae bacterium
ACTCAACAGTTTAATATCGTTTTACAATTTATCACAAATCAAATCAATGAAAAAACATGTACATTTCAAAATTAAACTAGGGGTATTTTTGAGTATGATCACTCAATTTGTAGCTAGTGCACAATTTGTGCCAAACCAGCCAGTAATTCAACTGCCCGGAACACCACTTTGGACAATCGGAGCACAGGTAAGGCCACGAGCCGAATTTCGACACGGTGTGGGCGATCCATATTTGAAATCAGAAAATAGTGCTGCTGGATTTATTTCGCAACGCACCAATTTGAATCTTGGTTTTAGATTCGACAAGTTCAATTTCTTGGTAGATATTAGAGACGTAAGAGTTTGGGGGCAAGATGCATCTACCATCAACAATGCAGATGGAAACAAGCTATTTTTGCACCAAGGCTGGGGAGAATTTACGTTTGCCACTACTGCCGATACAAACTGCAAGTTAAAAATTGATAACCTCTCAGTAAAGGTAGGCCGACAAGAAATAGGCTACGAAGATGCTCGTTTGCTCGGCAATTTAGATTGGTTGCAACAAGGCAGGAGGCACGATGCCATCATACTAAAATTTCTTCATAAAGGCTACCAAATAGATCTGGGTGGAGCTTTTAATCAAAATACCGATGCTTTTAATAAGGCTGGCAACGTGTATACGCCTGTAAATACTTCGGGAAGTTCGCAAAGTAATGTTGGTACTTCTGTAATGGCCTATCCAGGCAATTTTGTGCCTTTGGTAGACGCCACAGGTAAATCAGTAGCTACTGGAAGCCCAGGTGCAGTAGGTGTCGGCCCAGGTACAAACGCTATTGGAAACCAATACAAGTCAATGGCATTTTTGGTGGCTTCAAGAAAATTTAACCAAACAAAAGTGACTTTGATGGGCATAAATGATAATTTTCAAGCCTATAAAAATGATTCTATAAAATACACCAATGTGAGCAAAGGTGGTGATACTACTAATTTGGGTACTTTGTATGGCAGAAGATATAATACTAATGCTTTGAATTATAGGTTTACTGTTGGTGGCCAGATCAGCACCCAAATTGGCAATGCAAGTGAAGGAGGCAAAATATTGATAAATGGAGGTGCATACGGACAGTTTGGGCACAATCCTTCCGGTAAATTTATCAATGGGTATCATGCTTTTTTCTATGGTACATATTCCATTGGCAAATGGACTTTCGGGCCAGGCTACGACATACTTTCAGGCAACTCCACCAATGTAACAGGGTCTGCAGCAACTGCTATTGGCTCGCAAGACAATCGTTTCGACCCTTTGTATGGCACACCGCACAGATGGTGGGGGTATATGGATTACTTCTATGTAGGTACAGGCTCGCCACGCTCAGGCTTACAAGATTTCTATGTGAGATTGAGACACGACCGCAAAAATTTCTGGGTTACATTGGATGTCCATCATTTTATGACAGCTGGTAAAGATGTCAATTGGAGAGCTAAAACGACCGACAACTATCAAAAACTTGATCCAACTTACGGTCAAGAAATAGATTTAGTTGCCAATTATCAGATCAACAAATTCGTAAATCTGGAAACAGGATATTCGGTATTTATTGGCGCACCTACATTGGCAGCATCAAAAGGGTTAGCCGCAGGTAAAAATGGCTACGACTCCTTTAACCAATGGGGCTATATCCAATTGAATTTCCGGCCAGATTTCTTGTATCAAAAGCCTATATCAATCAAAAACTAGTGCTGGAATACAGTGGCAACCTATAAAACCGAATTTCACTAATAAAAATTATTAACAATAGACTTTTAAAATTTAAATAGAAATGAAAAAAATATCCATCAACTATATAGCCAAACGATTCATAATCATTGGTTTAGCACTAGGTGCTATGATTGCCAACGCCCAAAATAACCAAATTAAATTAGGCTTTATTCCACTCACAGATTGCGCTCCACTAGTAGTAGCCAAAGAGAAAGGTTTTTTTAAGAAATATGGCGTAGATGTAGTATTGAGTAAAGAAGCCTCTTGGGCCAATATTCGCGACAAAATATTAACAGGCGAATTAGATGGCGCACATTGTCTTTTCGGAATGCCATTTTCGGTGTACACAGGTGTGGGAGGCAAAGAAGGTTCAGAAATGAAGATAGCCCTGGTTTTGAACAATAATGGCCAAGGCATTACGCTGACTAAAGATTTGTGCGGTATCGTAGGGATCAAAGAGTACGGAAAACTGCTAGAAGGCATCAAAACACTTCAGGCAAAAAAAGATGTGACTTTTGCCATGACATTTCCCGGAGGCACACACGATATGTGGCTGCGCGTATTGCTGGCTTATGCAGGTGTAAACATGAAAAATGTGGGTATCATCACTATTCCTCCACCACAAATGGTCGCCAATATGAGGGTAGATAATATGGAAGGATATAGTGTGGGCGAGCCTTGGAATGGCGTAGCGGCAGCTCAAAATGTAGGCTTTACTTTGTGTGCTTCGCAAGATATTTGGAAAGATCATCCAGAAAAAGCGCTGGTTGTGAACAAAGATTTTCCTTCAACACGTAAAGAAGATCTGAAGAAAGTAATGAAAGCGATTATTGAAGCATGTCAATATATAGACAACCCCAAAAACCGCAAAGAAGTAGCAGCTATGATTGCCGATGTGCGCTACGTAAATGCAAAAGCCCAACTACCTGTTGTGGAAGCCCGATTGATGGGAACAAATGACGTAGGTTGCGATTATGGCGTGGTAAAATACAAAGAAGACTATATGACTTTCTATAAAGGGGGATTTGTAAATATGCCAAGAAAATCTCACGGCATCTGGTTTATGACCCAATATGTGCGTTTCGGCTACTTAAAATCGCTACCAGCCGACTACAAGTCCATTGCTGAGAAATTGATTTTAGACGATTTGTACGCAGAAGTTGCTAAAGAAATGAACGTTCCGTTGGTTTTAGATGACATGAAAGCTTTCACTATCAAACTTGATCCGACCAGCTTTGACCCAAATAATCCAACTGATTATTTAGCAAAATGTAAAAAATAAAATGATGCCTCCAGTTAAAACTGGAGGCAATTCAAAAACTGGAGGCAATTCAATTTACAGCCTCCAGTTAAAATTAGCAAAAAACTTCCCTTCGGCTTCGGGGGCATCTTAAAGTGTGTCAATAACCTCATGGCACATTCAACAAAAAAACTCCCTTTCGAGGTTGGGGGATTAAAAAATATGAAAATAGCAATCAGTTCTTTCAAATGGACATTTTATAAACTCCAACCATTGTTTTATTTTGTAGGAAGTGTGTGTGTGTTAATTCTGCTCTGGCAATTCATCTTTTGGAAAACGAATGGAGATATTCCAGGACCAGAAGCTGGCAAAATTGCCATTCAGGAGTTGTTTTTTGATGAAAATCCGTTTTACAACAATCCAGAAGACCCCAATTACAAAGGCATATTGGTTACGCTTTACAGCTCGTTAATGCGTGTATTTACCGGTTTTGTTTTGGGGAGTTTATTCGCCATTCCTATCGGATTTATAATGGGCTCGTCAAAACTGGCCATGAACTTAATCAACCCCATCGTACAGATTTTAAGGCCGGTTTCACCCTTAGCCTGGTTCCCTTTGGGAATGATTGCTTTGAAAGATGCTGCTGGAGCTACCATCTTCATGATTTTCATCACCTCGTTATGGCCAACTTTGATAAATACTGCGGTGGGCGTAGCTTCTATTCCAAGCGACCATAAAAATGTGGGCAAGGCTTTCGGATTTTCTACTTGGCGATATGTAACTAAAATAATAATTCCTTATTCGCTTTCACACGTCATTACAGGTTTGCGACTGAGCATTGGCGTAGCTTGGATGGTAATAGTAGCAGGAGAAATGCTGTCTGGTGGGCTTGGAATAGGCTTTTTCGTATGGGATAGCTATAATGCTGGTTCTTTAGAAAAAGTGATATTAGCCATATTCATCATTGGTTTGGTTGGTTTGGCACTTGATAAGGGTTTTAATGCTTTACAAAAAAGATATTCATATTAGCCCCCAGCCCCCGATGGGGGAGTTCTCGATAACTGCAGTTAAACTGAATTGAAAAAAAATTAACAATCAATTATTCACCCTCGAGTAAAAGTCCCGTTCGAAGGTTTAGGGCAATAAAAAATGAACACATCAACAGAATTATTAAAAGATTCGGCAAGTGAATTTCACAAGTTTTCAAAACCAGTAAGCATTGATATTCAGAATGTTACCATCAGTTTTGATACTCCTAAAGGCGAATACATTGCGGTCGAAAATGTATCACTGGAAGTCAAAAAAGGAGAAATTGTAGCCTTGATTGGGCACTCGGGTTGCGGAAAATCTACGCTCATGAACACCATAAGTGGTATGGTAAAACCAACCAAAGGCCAAGTATTGGCTAACAACAAAACAATAAAAGGCCCTGGCCCAGACCGTGGCATCGTATTTCAAAACTACTCGCTTTTACCATGGCTTACGGTGCAGGAAAATATTTTTGAAGCCGTAGACAGCGTACTAAAGGACAAATCGAAGGCTGAAAAAAAGCAAATTGTAGAAGACGGCTTGAAAATGGTAAATTTGTGGCCTCATAAAGACAAATTACCTAGCCAGCTTTCTGGTGGCATGAAACAACGAACTGCCATCGCCCGAGCATTCGCTATAAATCCTAGTATTTTATTACTAGATGAGCCTTTTGGTGCTTTAGATGCACTTACAAAAGGCACTATGCACATTGAACTATTAAAACTTTGGAATTTAGACAATCGCAATAAGACCATCGTGATGGTAACGCATGATATTGAAGAGGCTATTTTCTTGAGCGATAAAGTGGTAGTAATGACCAATGGCCCAGCGGCTGGCATCAAAGAAATTGTTGAAATTGATATCGAAAGACCTAGAAACAAAAAAGACATTGTTCATAACCATAAATATGTGGAAATCCACGACAAACTAATGAGTTTGCTTTTTGAGAAATTCTCTATTGAAGATTGATGCAGAAAGCCCGCAATTGCAATCGTAGATTTTACTGTTTGGATTTTGATCAGATATGGTTATTTCTATTAAAAAAAAGATGGAAACTGCCAAATTGAAAGAAGAATTTCACAAACTGATCGATAACTACGAAGACGAAAATAGGCTTTACCAGTTTTTTCATTTGATGAAGGAGGAAAAAAAACTTGATATTTTTGATGATTTAACACCCGAACAGGAGCAAAGCCTGATAGAGTCAATTGCGATGGCTGACAGAAATGAAGGGACTCCTCATGAAATTGCCATGATAAAATTTAGAAAATGGGCGAAAAACCTATAGAATGGAGTAAAAAATTCACCGAAGATGCTGAAAAAGTAGTTGCTCTGACTTATAGTTGGTCGAAAAAGACAGCTTTAGGCTTTATTGACACACTTTACCACAAGATTGCATACATCAAATACTCATTATCAGGTATTCCCTATAAAAAACATAAAGGTGTTTTCAGAATATTTGTCACAAAACACAATTCTCTTTTTTACAAAGTTTACGATAGTCGTATCGGATTGTTAAGTATTTTCGATACCCGCCCAAACCTTTCAAAATCACCATTTTAGGTATGCTTTTAATCTGTTTCAGCTAAGTCGTTATAATAATATTCAAGGCTCACGTTGTAAAGTGGAATATTCACCCATGTTTCGAATTTAATCAATCATTTTAAAAAATGCCATTGTATTATTGAGTATAAATACCTATTTTTATACACTATACTAGAAATGAGGCTTAAAAAATATATCATTTTTAGGAAAAGATGAATCTGATTGCATGACAAACATTAATACCTGCCACAACTTTCAATTAGTAATAAGGCAAGTCGATATGTAAAATTTTTATATAGATGGCAAAAAAAATAAAGTCTACATGTTGTTATTGCGGAGTAGGTTGTGGAATTATTGTATCTGACAATGGGAGGGGCAAAATTTCAGTGGAAGGAGACAAAGACCATCCAGTCAACAAAGGGATGCTATGTAGTAAAGGCATGAATTTGCACTATACTGTAATGGATAAGAGCGATAGAATTCTATATCCCGAAATGAGATTCAATAAATCGATGGCTCGCCAAAGAGTGGGTTTAGATCAGGCTTTAGATAGAACAGCAGCTGTTTTCAAAACTTTCATTGAAAAATACGGACCTGATTCGGTGGGTTTTTATGTATCAGGTCAATGCCTCACTGAAGAATATTATGTAATCAATAAGCTGATGAAAGGCTTTATTGGCTCAAATAACATCGACACCAACTCAAGATTGTGTATGAGTTCGGCCGTAGTTGGCTATAAAATGAGCCTTGGAGAAGATAGTGTTCCCGTTTGTTATGAAGATATTGAATTGGCGGATACTTTTTTTGTGGCGGGGGCGAATCCGGCTTGGTGTCACCCAATATTGTGGCGTAGGGTTGAAGCTCATAAACAAGCTAATCCCGACATTAAAATAATAGTAGTTGACCCTCGGAAAACCCAAACGGCAGCAATGGCCGATTTGCATTTACAAATCAACCCTGGTACAGATGTGGTACTAAATCATGCTATTGGCAGATTATTGATTGAAAAAGAAGCCATAGACCTAAATTTTATTAATAATCATGCCGATGGATTCGAAGCTTACCAAGCCAAAGTATTTGAAAAAACATTAAAAGAGAGTGCTACTATTTGTGGCGTGAGGGCGGAAGATATTAAATGGGCAGCAGAATATATTAGTAGAGCCAAAGGATTTATTACCATGTGGACAATGGGCTTGAACCAAAGTGTGATTGGCGTAAATAAAAATCTGAGCTTGATTAACTTGAATTTAATTACCGGGCATATTGGCAAGCCAGGTTCAGGTCCGTTTTCGCTGACAGGCCAGCCCAATGCGATGGGTGGGCGTGAAGTGGGTGGATTGGCAAATCTACTTCCTGCGCACAGAGATTTACTAAATGCCGACCATAGGACTGAAGTTGAGAAATTCTGGAATTCACCAGTGAAAATAGCCTCAAAACCCGGGCTGACGGCCACAGAGATGTTTGATGCTTTGGCCGATGGCAGAATGAAAGCCATTTGGATTGTATGCACCAATCCGCTAGTGAGCCTTCCAGATGCCAGAAAAGCAGAGGAAGCCTTAAAAAACGCAAAATTTGTGGTTGTACAAGATGCTTCATGGCTTTCTGATACTACTAAATATGCCG
The DNA here is from genome assembly GCA_964565665.1 of uncultured Bifidobacteriaceae bacterium. Taxonomy (GTDB): domain Bacteria; phylum Bacteroidota; class Bacteroidia; order Cytophagales; family UBA9547; genus CAZMFZ01. Next base: position 7,176 of record CAZMFZ010000065.1, read on the forward strand.
ATGTGATACTTCCGGCAGCTACGTGGGCAGAAAAGGAAGGCACAATGACTAACTCAGAAAGGAGAATTTCTTTGTTGGAAAAACTTGTGGATGCACCAGGTGAAGCCATTCCTGATGTTGACATTATATTGAAATTTGCCAAGAAAATGGGATTTGCCAATGGTTTTAATTTTAATTCCAACTCGGAAATTTATAATGAACATGCAGCTTTGACCGCAGGTACTTTCATTGATATTTCAGGATTGAGCTATGAAATTTTAAAAGAAAAAGGTTCAGTACAATGGCCATTCCCTAAAGGAGAATTGAAAGATGGACAACACCGTCTTTTTGAAGATAGAAAATTCTACACGCCCAACAAACGAGCTCAAATTCACGCTGTTCCTGACGAAAACCTATCTGAAAAACCAAACGACAGCTTCCCTTTGGTTTTGACCACGGGGAGAATTCGCGATCAATGGCATACCATGACCAGAACTGGCAAGGTAAATAAACTAAAACAACACATTGATATGCCTTATTTGGAAATAAACCCAAATGATGCTGTTAAGAGGGGAATTGTTGATGGTAGTGTGGTGGTAATCAAGAATTTAAGAGGTGATGTTCGAGCTAAGGCAAAAGTAACAGTCGAGACAAAGCGAGGTGTGGTATTTCTGCCTATGCACTGGGGCAAAATATTGAATAATGACTTTGGTAGAGCTAATAATCTGACCAACAATTTGTTGGATCCAAAATCGAAAGAACCTGACTTCAAATTTGCAGCTGTAGAAGTGGCCAAATTTACAAAGCCCAAACAAAAAATTGTAATTATAGGGGCCGGGGCTGCCTGTTTTGGCTTTATCAAGGCATATCGTGAGTTGAACAAAGAAGATGAAATCCATATTTTCAGTAAGGAACTATGGCCGTTTTACAATAGAGTGATGCTACCCGATTATATATCAGGGCATCAGGTTTGGGAACAATTGGTAAAAATGAAAGAAGAAGAGATTCCTGATTTTGATCTTCATGTACACAAGGAAGTAATTGTGACCCATATTGATAGAGCGAATAAAACCATTGCTACCGATAAGGGAGAAATTCACTCTTACGACATATTATTTTTAGGAATGGGAAGCCGCGCTTTTGTTCCCAAGGATATTCCTGTTGGAAAATTGCCTGGCTTATTCACCATGCGCAGCCGATTAGATGCGGACAAATTCAAGCCATATTGCACCCCTGAAAATCACATTTTGGTAGTTGGTGGTGGATTGTTGGGTCTTGAGTTGGCAGCTTCGTTGACAGAAATGAAAGTAAAAGTAACCGTAGTAAACCGAACAGATCGGTTGATGGAAAGGCAATTAGACAAGTTAGGAAGCCAGCTGCTTCTGGAAGAATACCAAGACAGAGGTGTGCAATTCTATTTCAATGATGAAGTTCAATCTTTTATTGGATCTGAACATGTAGAAGCTATCACTTTAAAATCAGGTAAGAGAATAGCATGTGCGGCTGCCGTGTTTGCGATTGGCACGGCTCCAAATGTTGAGCTGGCCAAAGCCTGCGGCCTTGAGGTGAAACGTGGTGTGGTTGTAAATGAATATCTGCAAACATCTGATAATGAAATATTTGCAGCTGGAGAAATTGCAGAATTGAATGGGACTATGTGGGGAATAACGGCTGCGGCCGAAGCTCAGGCCAAGATTATAGCCAAATACCTAAATGGGGATTTAAGTGCTATATACACTGGTTCTGTTTTTATGAATATTCTGAAAATGGATGGTCTTCAGCTTTGTTCTATTGGCATACCTGAAGCACCAAGTAACGACCCTGAATATGAAGAAGTTACATTTATTGACAAATCAAAAAGATATTATAAAAAGTGTATTATTCATAAAGATAAGTTGGTAGGTGCCATTTTGATAGGCGATAAATCCGAGTTCATTGAATACAAAGATTTGATTCAGAACAGAATTGAACTTTCAGATAAAAGACTAGAATTGCTTCGCTCAAACAAAAAAGCAGAGCCTGTAATTGGCAAAATAATTTGCTCGTGCAACAGTGTGGGCGAAGGAAATATTGTAAATAAAATCAAGGCAGGTTGCAAAGATTTCAGTCAATTGTGTCAAGAAACTGGAGCAGGGATGGGCTGTGGGAGCTGTAGGCCCGAAGTAAAAGGGATTTTAGAAAAAATTCTGATATAGGACTTTGATTTCTAAGTATCGTTTCTAAAACATTTGCAGAAAAAAATATGAAAGTAAATCATGTAGTAAAAATAAATGCGCTTGGTGGGATATTTTCTCCTTTAAAACTGCAGGAAATAGTTCAGATTGCGTTTAATAATGGGGCTAGAAATATCAACTTTGGACCACGCCAAGAAATATTTTTCAATATCCATAAAGAAATGCTTGAGGGATTTAGCACTGAAATGAATTCATTAAAGGTGGAATTTGAATTAGACCAAGATAATAATCCAAATATTATAAGTTCTTACCCTTCAGAAAATATTTTGTCTGGCGAAAATTGGCTTACCGAAGGTATTTACAAAGATATTTTCGATCAGTTTGATTTCAAACCCAGATTCAAAATCAATATTGTAGACAACGAACAATGCTTAGTTCCTTTTTTCTCTGGCGAATTAAATTTTATTGGTTCTAAACAATACCAGTATTGGTATTTGTACCTAAATATTCGCAAAAACGGAAAAATTGTAAAGTGGAATAGACTAATTTACAGCACAGATATTGCCCGTGTTGCAAATGAAATTGAAGAATTGTACTTTAATAATAAAATATCGGACATTCCCACTATCATCAATTTGGTAAATGATAATGCTAAATATCTATTCGAAGAAATAAAAGAAGAGCTAACATTACCTCGCTATATATTTCCTTATTATGAAGGAATGAACAAATATGGTAGCAATTTTTGGCTGGGAATTTACCGAAGAGATTATCTATTTCCCATTCAATTTATAATTGAATTATGCAGTTTATGTAGCCAAACCAAAATTGGGCAAATATGTATTACGCCATATAGAACGTTGATTATCAAAGGTATAGAACAAAAAGACCGCATTCAATGGGAAAGACTATTGGGAAAACACGCCATCAACCTAAGGCACGCTACTACCGAACTCAATTGGATGGTTGAGGATATAAACAGTCGAGAATTAAAACTTAAGAAATACATTATTGAGCAATTAGACCAATGGGATACCCGCACTTTTGGACTTGTGTTCGGCATAAAACTACAATCTAGCGATTACATCCCTGCCTCTGTTGTTATTGAAGAAAAGCCATTTTTTCATAAAGACGACTTACGCCTTCTGAGCAATTACGATATTTTCTATACTGAAAATTTTAATCCAAACAGTCCGACCAAAATTCTGTTTGCAAAAAACATTTCAAAAAACAGTCTAGCATCTAAATTGCTAGAACTTTGCAAAAAATATTACGAAGGCATAAATGATATAATTGCCCCGATTGTGATGGAAGAAGATGAAACACAAAAAGAGCCAAACAATATTGGATTGCAGCAATGCAAGCATTGCCTTAGCATTTATGATGCGAGATATGGCGATGAATTACAGGGCATTAAGCCTAACACTATGTTTAAAGAATTGCCAAATTCATTTGTGTGCCCAACCTGCGAATCTCCAAAATCAGCATTTATTGAAATATTTGAAAAAAACCTGATTAATAATTGACAACTGACGCAAAAATGACGACATTTGTTGGATAGTAGATGAGATGAAAAAGACGACCAAAAGTACCGAGTATAAGATCGCTGAATACAAGCCACTTATTGCCTCTGATAAAGAGGCTCAATACCTTCCCAAATACGATTTGGCCATGAACGATCCATTCACAATGATGGAAATGGCTCGTGAAGGCGTGACAAAAAAAAGGCTTGTGGCCTTGGCCGAAAAAACCGAAATTCCTTTGGCAGAATTGGCAAATATTCTTCATATTTCACTGCGTACCATTCAAAGATACGATGACATCGACAAGCTTGATCCGCATATCAGCGAGCATATCATGCTCATAGACAGGCTTTACCGAAAGGGCCAGGTTATTTTTGATACACCTCACACTTTCAACGAATGGATGAAAAAAGATCTATTCCCCTTTAATTATCAAAAGCCCATCAGCTTTATCGACACTTACTCTGGCATTGAAACCGTATATCACAAATTGGGGCAATTTGAACATGGAATTTTCGTATAAACATGATTCTATACAGAATATCAAATAAAAAATTCTCAAATGATATTTCAGGCGAAGGGGCATCGCAGCATGGAGGAAGGTGGAATCGAGAAGGAACACCACTTTTGTATTGTGCTTCAAATGTATCTTTAGCATCGCTTGAAGTATTTGTAAATTTGTTAGAAGGCGTCCCGAAAAAAGATTTTGATTTGGTGGTATTAAATGTTTCAGATACTAGTTCTTTAGCCGCTCTTAACCCAAAACAATTGACTAGTAGTTGGATACAGAATATTTCAGAAACACAGCTTGTTGGTCAAAATTGGTCAACTTCTAAACAATCATTGATTTTAGAAGTACCTTCCGCCATTGTTCCTATTGATAAAAATTACTTGCTTAACCCAAACCACGCCAATTTCTCAAAAGTTGAAATCATTGATATAGTGCCTTATCACTTCGACAATCGTCTTTTCAAAACCCATGTTTTCTGATTTCCTTATTCCAATTTCACTTCTAATAGTAGCTTTTCTCTACTCATCTATAGGGCACGGTGGTGCAAGTGGTTATTTGGCCATATTATCACTTTTTAGTGTAGCCCCATTAGAAATGAAATCTACGGCTTTAATTTTAAATGTAATTGTCTCATTGTTAGCATTTTATCATTATCAAAAAGAAGGCTATTTTGATTTGAAACTTTTTCTATTTTTTGCAATAGCTTCGGTACCTTGTTCATTTTTAGGTGCTATGTTACCAATCAACGATAATTTGTACAAAAAAATATTAGGCATAATCCTAATACTGCCTGTTTTAAAATTGATTTCAATAAGCTCCATTTCAATCAACAAAGAAGAAGTAAAACCGAGTATTTTTGTGTGTATGCCCATAGGTGGGAGTATTGGTATATTGTCGGGTATGTTAGGAATTGGGGGTGGCATATTGTTAAGTCCTTTAATTCTGATAATGGGCTGGGCTGGCATGAAGCAAACGGCAGCAATCTCTGCCTTATTTATTTTTGTCAATTCCTTAGCTGGCCTTTCTGGGTTAGTTACAAAAGGTATAAATATCAACTCAAATATGTATATTTGGATAGGTGTTGCTATAATAGGCGGCTTTGCTGGTTCATATTCAGGAAGTAAAAACCTTGACAACAAGGTATTGAAGTATATTTTGGCATTTGTATTGTCTATTGCAGCACTCAAACTGCTTTTGAGCTAAATATTAGAAAGCGTAAACACTATCTTAATTATCAATTGAAAATTATAGACATTCAAAATCGGACTTTTAAAACCTTAAGGGTAAGCCTACTCAATACATGCAACTTGGGCTGCACTTATTGTGTGAATGAAGTGGATGAAAAAGAAGGATTTGAAGGTAAAAGAAATAAAATTCAGGCATCTGTCAGCTATATAATGTTAGCTCATATTATTAAAAAACTACATGCTATTCTGAACTTAGAAACCATTAGATTGACAGGAGGCGAGCCAACTTTATATAGAAATCTTGTGCCTTTGGTAAATGAATTGACGCAACTAAATGTTCCAGTAAAGCTCACTACTAATGGATTTTTGCTGAAAAATGTACTTGAGAAAATATCCCTCAATGCTTTTGATTCAATCAATATATCGATAGATGCGCTTGATGAAAATGTATTTTATAAAATAAGCAAAAGGCGAAATCTTAAAAAGATATTGGAAGCCATTGAGCTGGCTTTAGCTATGAAAATTCATATAAAACTGAATTGTGTGGTGATAAAAGGTGTAAATGAGTGCCAGATATTGCCTTTGATTGAATATGCTGGAAAAAGAGGAATTAGTGTTAGGTTTCTTGAAATAATGAAAATGGGGCATCTTCAGGGACAATATTTTAATGATAATTTTGTAAGTGAAAATGAAATTTTAGATCGAATTCATACTAAATATACAACTTATAAACTTAGCAGAAACCAATCTGCAACTGCCAATTATTGGCTTACTGATACTGGTTTTAAATTTGGAATAATAGCCAATGAAACCGAACCTTTTTGTGGTGATTGCAACAGATTAAGGCTTGATAGTTTTGGAAATTTATTTGGTTGCCTGAGCGACAACCATCCTCTTTCTATCATTGAAAATATAGATAACGACTTAAAAATAAAGGAGATACTACTAAATGCTTTGGCCCAAAAACAGCCTGTAAAATTTAAAGGAAGCCCATTAAGTATGTTGGAAATTGGCGGTTAAAACAATCGGAAAATATAAATTTTGCTAGAGGAAACCTCTTGACAAATCATCAAATCCTTTTAAAACACAAAAATACTACAGACTTTAAGTACATTATTATAAGAGAACAACATTCACAACTTCGATGAGAAGAACAATCTACAGTTCTAACTTTAACTTTGAGGATTGTGCAACATCAATTTTAACATCATACTTCTTTTATTGTTCAAATGAAACTAAAATTTTACGCTATCACGAAAGACTATTTTGGTGAATACATTTTGCTGGATAATAATATAATTTCAATTAAAGATTTGAAACAAGAATTAATTGCCCAAAAGCCTGAAGCTGAATTGATTATAAATAATTGTCGGTTTGCAGTAGATATGAATTTTATAGACGAGTTTTTTCTTTTGCAATCTTATCATGAAGTTAATGTAATTCCGCCTAGCAGTGGCGGCTAACCCAATTAGATGAAATTTATTACCAATCAACCTATTGATTTAAACCTGATGCTATCAGAATCACATCACCCTGAAGCGGGTGCTATTGTGCTGTTTAGTGGCGAAGCTAGAATTTCAAATCTAGGGCAGTTGGTACAATTTCTTGAATATGAGTCTTTTGAGCCCTTTGCCGCAAAGATGATTTCAGATATTGTAAATCAAGCTATTCTAAAGTGGGATTTGAAATATGCTAGTTGCGTGCACCGTGTAGGCAAAGTGGGAATTTCAGAACCTGCAGTGTGTGTAATCACTGCATCTCCACATCGAAAAGAGGCTTATATAGCCAATCAGTATATTATTCATAGGGTCAAACATGAAGTTCCTATATGGAAAAAAGAGATTTTTGCTGATGGCACCTTTGCTTGGGGAGGAAACTGCAATTGTGCAGATCAAAATAAGCACGAGGAATTTGTAAGTGATACGCAAGCAGTGAACTCTAATTGATATGAATGATGCTACCATAGGTTTGGTGCTTTGTGGAGGGCAAAGCTCAAGAATGGGTTTGGATAAGGGGCTTATTCAAAATAGAAATATGGCTTGGGTTGTGATTGCTTTAAAAAAGCTAAACGAGGCGGTTAATAAAAGTTATATTTCTTTAAACCTTTCACAAACAGGTGAATACAAAAAGATACTCTCCGAAAATAAAATTATTTTTGACGCTTCACATCTAAATGTTAAAGGGCCTTTACTCGGTATTTTGAGTGCTCATTTACAATTTCCGGAAAAAAACATAATAGTCTTGGCTTGCGATATGTTGGAAATAGAAATTAATACCATTAAAAGATTATTAGGTTATTTCACAAATCAGTCTGCTATTTGCTTTTCTTTTCAAGGCAAACCAGAGCCTTTGCTAGGTATTTATTCTTCGCAAGCACTTAAGCAAATTTATAAACTTTATTACGATGGTAATTTGATGAAATTCAGTATGATGCATGTTTTAGAATTGGTGAATGCTGAATTTATAATGCTAAATGAAAGTGAATTTAGAGCATTCAAAAATTATAATTCACCAACAGATTTACCTACTTTTTAAAATAGGATCAACATGAATTCCGAAGAACTGAAATATTATTCCCGACAAACCATTTTAGAAAATTTTGGCATAGAGAGCCAGCAAAAGCTCAATTTAGCATCTGTTTTGGTGATTGGGGCAGGTGGATTGGGTTGTCCAGTATTGCAATCTTTGGCTGGAATGGGTGTTGGCAATGTCGGTATTGTAGATTTTGACAAAATTTCAGTGTCAAATCTACATCGACAAACTATTTATAAATACCAAGATATAGGAAAATGGAAATGTGACAAAGCTGCTCAATTTTTAAGAGAATTAAATCCATTTATAGTTATTGAAACCTTCAGAGCCATTGCTGACCAAGAAACATTGCCTGCTTTGGTTGAAAATTACGACATTATAGTAGATTGTACTGACAATCCAATATCAAAGTACCTAATAAATGATGTTTGTGTAAAATTCATTAAGGTTTTAGTCTATGGCTCGGTTTTCAAAATGGAAGGCAATGTTGCTGTTTTTAACCTCAATGATGGTGCACCTACCTTACGGTGTCTTTTTCCAGAAAATGAGGTTGAAATGCCTGATTGCAACCGTACAGGCATTTTAGGAATAGTAACGGCTACCATAGCTTTGAATATGGCAACAGAAGTAATCAAAATCATCTTGGGAAATGCCAATATACTTTCCGGCAAGTTGTTGATTGTCACACCTTTAGAATGTTTTGCTCAAATATTTAATTTTAAAGCTACTGAGATTGGGCGGCAAATGAGTTTAAGAAGATTTCACTCTTCAAAATCAACTTTGCTTATTTCACCGATGGCATTAAATCAATTAATAGAAATTGGGGAAAGTTTCGATTTGATAGATGTACGTACTGAAGAAGAGCACAATTTGGTAAATATCGGGGGCAAACTTATTCCGCTTGATGAATTGGAGGAAAGAACCACTGAAATTGACAACCAAAGAAAGACTGTAATCTATTGCCACCATGGTATTCGCAGCCAAAATGCGGTTGATTTTCTACGAAAAGTAGGCTTTAAAAATGTGATCAACCTCGAAGGCGGTATTCATGCTTGGAGTATGGAAGTAGATGAAGACGTGCGTACTTACTAGCCATACTATTACACTCATCATTTCTACTACTTCAAATTTTCACATTTTCGAAAGTTCTTTCGCCCTGTTTTCGGCAGCAAATAAGCCTTGTTTTATGATTTCTGTAAGGTCTCTATCTGCAAAAGTATTTAAAGCTGCTTCGGTAGTTCCGCCTTTTGATTTTACATTTGAAATCAATTCCTGAAGCGATTTATCTGAATTATTCATTAGATGAAACGAGCCGTTCATGGTTTGTTTTACCAAAAGGGCTGCCACATTTTCTTCCAACCCCATTTTAACCCCGGCTTGAATCATGGCATCTACAATATAATAAAAATAGGCCGGGCCGCTACCGCTAAGTGCTGTTACGGCATCTAAAAGGTCTTCATTATCTAAAAAAACAGTTTTTCCTGTAGCATTCAACAGATTATCAGCCTTTAGTATAGCCTGAATTTTGGTGTTTTTTCCGGCAGTAAATCCGGTGATTCCCATGCCCAACTGGGCAGGCGTGTTTGGCATGGCTCGCACAATAGAATCGTGTCCCAAATTTTCTTCTAGCACACGAATAGGAATGCCCGCCATTATGGAAATAATGAGTTGTGAAGGTTCTAAATGAGCTTTCAATTGGGGATATACAGCTTTAGAATCCTGTGGCTTCACGGCAAGAATGATGGCATCGTATCGTTTAATACGTTCGTCAATTTGATTTACCACATTGCCAAATGGCAAAAGTCGCTCTTTGTATTCTGCATTTTTTTCAATGAGCAGCAAATCATCTTTTTGAACGAGATTGTATTGTAGAAACGATTTGGCGTAGGTCAGGCCCATATTTCCGCACCCGATAATGGCAATTTTAAGCATAAGGATAAAAATTAGGTTGTAAAAATAGAATCAAAAGAAAAAATACCAGAATTATTAGCCAATAATATCTAAAATATCTGTTAGAAAATACAGAGCTGTTAAAATAAATATTTTTTGAATAGATAAATTCCTTTGATTTGCTGCCATAAAATTTGAAATGTATATCGTAGTTTAAAAAGTACTACACATGTCTTTTATTATTTGATATGGATTTTTCAACAAAAAACCCTTTTGATAATTGGAAGGGCTTTTGTGATTATACAATTGCTACTTAGCCTCAAGAAATTATACTTATACATTCTCAGGCTTGGATATTAGAAATGCAATGGCTAGTTTTCGTGCATATCAATTAATGCTTTAAACTCTTACAGTATGAAAATTCTGAAGTACATTCTTATAGGGCTTGCCGTTGTGGTGGGTCTGGTGCTTATCGGTTCTTGGTTTCTGCCTGCAAAGGTGCATGTGGTTCGCACCTCGGTAATCAAGGCCCAGCCTGATACCCTTTTTAATCTGGCAAATGAATTGAAAAATTGGAATAAATGGTCTGCATGGGCACGGATAGACCCCGCAGGTACTACTTGGCAGTATTCCGACTCTACCAAAGGCGTAGGGGCTTGGTACACTTGGGCGAGCAAAAACGATAAAGTGGGCAATGGCAAACTCACCATTCTAAGCTCGGAACCCAACAAATACATTAAAAACCAAATGGATTTTGGCGATATGGGTTCGTCATACAGCGAAGTGTTTTTTGAACCAGTACCAGAAGGCACAAAAATGACCATGACACTAGATACCGCATAGGGAGCAACCCCTGAAAGGCTAATTGAATTGCGGATTGGCATTTCGATATACACTTTTTTTCATGGCATGATTCTTTAAACCCATAGCATACAAACCTAATACTCATTTAAAATCCTTTCTATTTGACACCATCAACTACCCATAAGCATTTACTATCCGAAGGGATTGACGATTTCTTTACTGGGGTGTATAACGCCTATCGGTTTTTCATAAGTTTTTTTAAAGAAGTAGTTAAGCCTCCTTTTCATTTCCGGGAAGTAATAAGCCAATGTTATGAAGTTGGTCTTAAATCATTAGTACTCATTACACTTACTGGATTTGTAACGGGGATAGTTTTTACAAAGCAATCACGGCCTTCATTGGAGGCATTTGGTGCTGCATCTTGGCTGCCATCCCTGATTTCAATAGCTTTGATTAGAGCTTTGGGGCCTTTGGTAACTGCACTTATTTGTGCAGGGAAAGTTGGTTCCAGTATAGGTGCTGAGTTGGGTTCGATGAAAGTATCGGAACAAATCGAAGCCATGGAGGTTTCCGCCATTAACCCATTTAAATACTTGGTCGTAACCCGTATATTGGCAACAACCATCACCATTCCCATCCTTGCATTGTATTGTAGTTTTCTAGGTTTGTTAGGTGCTTTTATGAATGTACATGAAATAGAAAAGACCAGTTTCATCAATTTCTTCAATACTGGGCTTGCCAGCATCAGCTTCAATGATTTATACACTTCAGTAGCTAAATCGGTGGTTTTCGGTTTAACAATAGGGATGGTGGGTTGTTATAAAGGATTTCACGCATCGCAGGGTACAAGAGGAGTGGGAAGGGCTGCTAATGAGGCAGTTGTGTTGTCGATGTTCCTTGTATTTATAGAAGAAATTATTATTGTTCAGCTGGGAAACTGGATCAGTTATTTTTAACACGATGAGAGCAGCCAATTCAAAACATATTATAGAAACTCAAAATGCAATGATTTCCATTAATGGATTGTACAAATCATTTGGAAACCTCCATGTGCTCAAAGGCATTGACCTTGACGTATTTAAAGGTGAAAACGTAGTAGTTTTAGGTCGTTCGGGGACAGGAAAATCTGTACTAATCAAAATCATTGTGGGTTTACTTAAGCCTGATGCTGGTACAGTAAATGTATTGGGAGAAAGAGCAGATATATTAAAAGGTAAAGAACTGGATGCCTTGCGCTTACGGATTGGTTTCTCATTCCAAAATAGTGCTTTGTACGATAGTATGAACATCAGGCAGAATCTTGAATTTCCATTAAAGATGAATTTTAAGCATTTACACAAAGCGGAAATAACTACTGCGGTTGAAGAGGTGCTAGAAGCCGTAGGATTGAAAGATAAAATGAACCGTATGCCTTCTGATCTTTCAGGGGGTCAAAAAAAGCGAATTGGTATAGCAAGAACATTGATACTTAAACCTGAAATTATGTTGTATGATGAACCAACATCAGGTTTAGATCCCATTACTTGTGAAGAAATAAATGAGCTAATCAATGAAGTGCAGGAAAAATACAATACCACCTCCATCATCATTACCCATGACCTTACTTGCGCCAAAGCTACGGGCGATCGTGTAGCTATGATGCTTGACGGCATATTTCTCAGCACAGGTACTTTTGAAGAAGTATTTAACATCCAAGACGAAAGAGTGAAGCGTTTTTACAATTATAATTTTACACAGTCATGAGCGAATCTAATAATAAACGTGCCGTTATTGTAGGTATATTCATATTTGTAGGTATTCTTATTTTGCTCGGAGGCATTCTGGCCATAGGCAATATTAAAGATACTTTTACGCAGAAAATGAGCATTACCACCCATTTTGAAGATGTAAACGGCCTGCTTCCTGGGGGGAATGTTTGGTTTTCGGGTGTGAAAATAGGTGTGGTGAAAAGACTTCGCTTTTATGGCAAATCGCAAGTGGAAGTAATTTTAAATATTGACAAAAATGCACAGCAATATATTCGCAAGAATGCTAAGGTCAAGATCAGCACCGATGGGTTGATTGGAAATAAAATTATAGTGATTACCGGAGGAACATCTCTAGCAGATGAAGTAGAAGAAGGAGACACATTGGGTGTGCTAAAATCATTGTCAACCGAAGATATGATGAGTACTTTTCAGGAAAGCAATAAAAATCTGGTTGAAATTACTACCGATTTAAAAGTGGTGAGTAAAAAACTTGCGAGTGGAAATGGCTCAATCAGTAAATTATTGAATGAAGATAAGGTTTATAATAATATTGCCGCCACTACTGCCTCTCTCGAATATTCCGCAGGAAAAACCAAGAAAATGATGAATTCAATCAATGATTTCACAGGCAATCTGAACAAGAAGGGTACTTTGGTGAATGATTTGGTGACCGATACTGTGGTATTCAATTCGATGAAGGCCTCCTTTTTGAAGATTCAGCAAATGGCAGATACTACTAAAATATTGATCTCAAACTTAAAAGCTGCCAGTAGTGATACCAAAAGCCCTGTAGGTGTGATGTTGCATGATGAAGAGACTGGAAAGCATTTAAAAGAAACCATTAAAAACCTCGAAACTAGCTCACAAAAATTAGACAAGGATTTGGAAGCGATGCAACACAACTTTCTTTTGAGAGGATATTTTAGGAAAGAAGCAAAGAGAAAAAAGAAAGAAGCAGAAGGCAAAAAATGATTTTTAAGCATCCGAAGAGATTAATTTCCTCGCTATGTTTAATGGCACCACTAACCACAAGTTGATAAATTATTCAATAGCCCACGGTTTAAACCGTGGGCTATTGATTGAAAAAGGTGCTGGGGCTTGTTGTTTACTCTACAATCAACTTCTTTGCCGTGCTC
>CAZMFZ010000066.1:0-215 GCA_964565665.1 uncultured Bifidobacteriaceae bacterium
GAATAATTGATTTTCTGCATATCTTCACCAATAAGTAGCAAATCGGTAGATTTGCCCTTAATGCGAGTCATTTCTTTCTCAAAACCTTTCTTATCAGTTATTTTGGGTTTTAGTGATTCGGTAGTAACCTCAGGTTTGGGTTTCTCTTTATTAAAATCTTTTATTGAGGAAATATCAATCAACCCTTTGGCAATCTTCGAAAATAATTCAAGTGA
>CAZMFZ010000066.1:225-5559 GCA_964565665.1 uncultured Bifidobacteriaceae bacterium
GCTTTTTCACTTCGTAATTTCCGCTCCACTATTGCTTTGCCTTCGTCTGCCATCAAGCGAACATCTTCCCGCAAAGCTTCCTTTATTTTATTTCTGGCCTTAGAACTTACTACAAATTTGAGCCAATCTTCTGAGGGCTTTTGCTTGGGCGAAGTGAGAATCTCTACTTGGTCGCCATTGTTAAGCACGCAACTTAATGGTACTAATTTCTGATTTACCTTGGCTCCAATGCAGTGTGAGCCGATATGCGTGTGGATATCAAAAGCAAAATCTAAAGCTGTAGAGCCTGCGGCTAAGGTTTTAAGATCGCCTTTGGGAGTAAATACAAATACTTCTTCTTTAAATAAATTAGAGCGAAAGCTGTCTACAAATTCAAGTGCATTGCTGTCGTCAGTGGTATTGTCTATTGCTTCTCGCACTTTCAATAGCCATTGCTCAAGTCCGGCTTCTGCATTGCTCGGGCCACCTTCTTTGTATTTGTAGTGAGCTGCATAGCCTTTTTCTGCAATATCGTCCATGCGTTCGGTGCGAATCTGCACTTCTACCCACTGCCCTGCATGGCTCATTACAGTTGTGTGAAGCGACTCGTAACCATTAGTTCGTGGGGTGCTTATCCAGTCACGCAATCGGTCGGGGTTTGGGCGATAAATATCGGTAACTATCGAATATATCTGCCAGCACGCGGCTTTTTCAAAATCTAAAGGAAGGTCGGTAATGATGATTCTAACTGCGAAAAGATCGTAAATCTGCTCAAAGGGTGTGTTTTGCTTTTTTATTTTATTGTAAATAGAATAAAGGGACTTTGGTCTGCCTTTGATAATAGCAATGAGACCTGATTTTGAAAGCTCTTTTTCAATAGGCTCAATAAACTCTTTGATAAACTTGCTTCTGGCCGATTTGGTGGCTTGTAGTTTGCTCGCAATATTTCGATACGTAACAGGGTCGGAATATTTAAGATACAAATCTTCCAACTCCGATTTTATGACATATAACCCTAATCTGTGTGCTAAGGGAGCGTATAAAAACAGAGTTTCTGAAGCTATTTTCAATTGCTTATCGCGCACCATGCTGTCGAGGGTACGCATATTGTGCAATCTGTCGGCCAGCTTTATCAAAATCACTCTTACGTCTGTGGTAAGCGTGAGCAATATTTTCCTAAAATTCTCGGCTTGCTGCGAAGTTCCATATTCAAAGTTTCCGGCTATTTTAGTGAGTCCATCAATTATTTTGGCAACTTTTTTGCCGAATACGCCTTCGATATCTTTAAGTGTAGTATTGGTATCTTCCACCACATCGTGAAGCAAAGCGGCTACTATTGAGGTAGTTCCCAGCCCGATTTCATCAATACAAATCTGGGCTACGGCTATGGGATGGAAAATATATGGCTCGCCCGATTTACGCCTCATATCTTTATGGGCATCTACGGCCATGTAAAAGGCTTTTTTTATGATAGTAGCATCACCCTCTTTAAGGCGTGGCTTGGCACTTTTGAGTAAAAGTTTGTATTTACGGAGTATTTCCTTCCGCTCTCTATCTGTGTCTATTTCAATTTCTTGAATCATAGCCCTAATTATAAAAAAATATAGGACTAAAACTAGAGTTAGAGATTAAAAAGTTTTCTTTATTGAATCTTAATTCTTCAACAACAAGCTTGATTGCCTAATATCTTTAATTAGCTTTTCTATCTCATCAAGCGGTTTTGTGGACTCATCAATATCAAAAGTATAAGGTTCAACCTTGATGGCTTTGCCATTTTTGATAGGAACGACTTTAGTATTTGTGAAGGAAAACATATTCAATACCTATAATATAGTTTATGAATTTGCTTTGCGTGCGAACATTAAAATAAAGGATTTAAACAGTGAATTGAAACAGAATATCTTGTCATTTCTATGTAGAGTACGAAGTATCTTGAAATTTCTATAATTCTATCACCACCTCTGCTGCATCAGGATGCCCAACACAGGTGAGTACATAGCCTTGCTTTATTTCGGTATCGGTGAGGCCGTCTGCCTCTGTCATGCGTACTTTCCCGGTGGTGCATTTGCCCATACAAGCCGTACACATGCCTGCCTGACAAGAATAGGGTAATCCGTAGCCCAATTTTTGGGCTACACTTAATATGGTTTCATTTTGGGCTACTTCAAATTCATATATTTTTTTGCCATCTATCACTTTTACTTTACTTTTTCCACTCACTACGGCAGCTATCTGTTGCACAATATTGTTTTCTTCTTTCAAATGAAAGTTCTCTTTAAATATCTGATTTTTAGGAATTTCGAGTAAATCTAAAGCTTTCACAACCTGATCCATCATGCCTGTGGGGCCACATATATAGTATTCGCAGCTTTTGGCATTCAATGCAGCTTTTCTTTTTACGAAGTGTACTGCAAGCTTTTCATTTATTCTGCCATCTAAACCTACCCAATATTTATCGGGCTGGCTTAATACATAATCTACTGAAAATCTATCTGAGTATTGCGCCAAATAGGAATCTAACGCTTTGTTGTAAATTATTTCATCTCTATTTCTGCAACCGTAAAATAAATCGACTTTGCTTTGCGGCTCTTTGGCCAGAATAGTTTTGGCAATGGAGATTAAAGGCGTAATCCCACTCCCGGCTGCGAATAAAAGGATGTGTCGAGGTTTTGCATCAGGCATTACCTTGATATGCCCCATAGGTTCGTCTATCTCAATTACATCTCCAGGCTTACTATTTGCATTTAAATAATTAGATACCAAGCCATCTTCTACTGCTTTTACACAAATATTTATGTCGCTTTCAGTAAATATGGATGAGCTGATAGAATAAGAGCGTTTCACTTTTTTCCCATCAATAGTCAAGTTTAAAGTGATGAATTGCCCAGAATGGTATTTGATATTTTCTTTACTATTGTCAAAAGTGATGGTAATGGCCTCGGCTGTTTCTCTGGTAACTTCTTTTATTGGAAGCTGATATGTTTTGAATGGTGTCATTTATGTATATTAATCAAAAACTGCTCAAAAATACAATCATAAATCAGATTGGATAACTAAAAATTGAATTTGAAGAATAATGTTTGAATATTTGGCAAACAAAAAAAATAGGATATTATTTGGGTATTTCGTTTCGGTTGTTGTCCACACCAAAGCCTACAGCTACGTAACTTCATCAATATCATTACTCAAGCAGAGGGTATGTCTTGCAAATACGATAGTGCCGCATTAAAGAATGGCAATGTGGCATGAATATGTCGTAAATAGCGACAAAAAATGATGTTGTGGCACTTGGAAATCATTATGGGGCACAAATATGTCGTAAGGAACGGCAAAAAATGGTAATGCCGCATAAAGAAATGGTAGGGGCACTCAGAAATGGCAATGCGGCACTCGGAAATGGTTGGGGTCTCCCTCGCTCTGGTTTTAAAAAGTTAGTTTCTCGCTCCTTATTTTTCTACCAAATTTATTATTCATCCATTAGAAAATCTTTTACATCCATATAGCGGTCGTTGATTTTTTTGAGGTCTTTCTTGTTGATGTCGTTCACCCCTACCCTATTCATATCGTTGGTAATTTGATTGTTGCCCAAGTTAAAGTCGCCCGCATCAACAGAATTGTTTACTGCTTTTTGCTCAATCAAATGATTGTAAGCTCCGTTGTAAGTTGGTTTGCCAAAATAGATAGCCATTGAAAAATTGACGAATGGAGCAGGCGAGGCACTGCCATTATCTATCACGTGTGCCTTGGTGGGTATAAATTCGTTGGTAAAGGCCACATTTATATTTCTGCTGTGTGCGATACCCGCATTTAAGGAAAAATACCATTGCGAATTGGGGGAATAATTGAGCATTATTCCACTTAACAAATCGGTTCGGTAAAGTACAGCTTTGCCTTCTATATTATTAAATTTGTCTAATTTCCTATCGATATTAAACCGATAAATGCCCCCACTTACTCGTGAGAAAATTCCTGTCTGCCAGTGGTTGTTTATTGTCCAGACCAAAGAAATATCTCTTGGAATTTGAAAATTGAGGTATACTTTCTGATAATCGCCCACCCGAAAACCGAGGATGGGCAAAAGCGTACCGCCATTGATTAAGTAGGAATAGGAGATCCCTAATCGGTAGCTGAAATACTCATTTACCATTCTAGTATATAAAATACTGCCAAAAAATCGGGGTACAGCATTTTTAAAGAGTTTCGTTTCTTCCGACACAAAAGGGGCTAGGCTTGCCATCCAAATTCCTTTTTTACCAGTGTAATACAATGCCCGAAACCCTGCTGAGAGCCTCAGAATGGGCTGCGTACTTGCAAAATTAAAGTAGGAGCGACTGCTACTTATGCTCCCTGTAAATAAAAGTGTGAAGCTTGCTTGCTCTGTATTTGTGCTTCGCAAGGCATATTTTTTTTCATACACTGGCAGGTAGCCCGACAAAGAAAATTCTTGAAAGCGGTAATTGTATTGGTTGTTGGTGCCTCTTGTTCTTCGATTGGTTTGCCCTATGCTTGTATAGTTTACCAACAATTGCGACCTGAACGAATAATTTTGCGGCTTGGTCACTGAATCGATTTCCAGCCCAAAACTTGGCTTAGAGACAATAATAATAATAATACAAATAATGCAGGTGTGGCTTATAAATTTCATGGGCTTTAGACATTTGGCCTGCCAAAAGGTTTAACTGAAAAAAGTAAATTTATGATTTGTAGATGAATAACTGTGTGGGTTTACCAAATATCCTAGAGAGTGATCTTTGGCAAGTCAATCTTGAGGATTGAAAAGGTATCAGTAATCAAGTTGCCAACATTTGACAGCTATTGTATCGAATTTGTGTAGTTTAAATTAGTGGAAGGAGGCAACTCTTACCATTACGGGCAACTCCAAACCTTTTGACTGAACTGTAAGTATTACAATTTTATAAAAAAAATATATGAAAAATTATCTTATAATAGGTGGTAGCAAGGGCATTGGATTTGCCATTGTTCAAAAACTAGCTGTGCACAACAATGTATTAGTCGGTAGTCGCACACACGAGCAATTACAAGGTTTGCTGCAGGTAAATTATTTCGATTACGATGTTACCTCCGATGCCAAACCTAGCTTCGCATTGCCCGAAGAATTGCATGGATTGGTGTATTGTGCAGGGTCAATAAATCTAAAACCATTCCATCGGCTTTCCGAAGAGGATTTTATTGATGACTTAAAAATTAATTTGTTAGGTGCAGTAAAAGTGATTCAATATGCGTTACCAGCTTTGAAAAAATCGGGGAATGGAAGTGTGGTTTTATTCAGTACTGTGGCGGTGCAAACAGGTATGGGTTTTCACGCCTCTATTGCTTCTGCAAAAGGTGCCATTG
>CAZMFZ010000066.1:5569-20558 GCA_964565665.1 uncultured Bifidobacteriaceae bacterium
CCAATACATTGTTGGCAGAAAAATTGCTAAACACCCCAGAGAAACTGGAGGCTTCCAACAAAAGGCATCCCCTTGGCAAAATAGGGCAGCCGGGCGATATTGCCTCTGTGGCAGAGTTTCTACTATCTGACAATGCAAACTGGATTACTGGACAGGTATTGCATGTAGATGGTGGGCTAGGTGTGTTGCGTTCGATGTGAAAAACTACTGGAAATCAATGTCTATTTTACTACAAAATCATTTATCTTTGAGTATCTAAATATATTAAGTGATACTTAAAGTAGACCTACTTCCCACGCAATTTGAGGCTTTGGCAATTGTGCTGAAAGCGATGAAAATTCGATACTACATTGATGAAGCCGAAGAGGCATACGAGCGAAAAGTAGATGAAAACCTGCTAAAAATGATGCTAGAGCAGGAAAAAGAAGGTTTAAAACTACTTTCGCATGAAGCAAGTATGCGTATTCACATTCAAGAGAAAACAAGATTAGGGTTATGAAAATGATATTTTCAGATAATTATTTAGCAAAATATCGTAGGCTTTCCTCTAATTATCAGCCGCTTGTATTGATTACATAAGATGAAATTTTAGAAGCTGAAATTAAAGAAGAAATTTTCCAACTAAAAGCCATGCAGCAAAAATATTACTATAGCATCAATATTGGCGAATCGTATAGAATTGGAGTAAAAATTAAAGGGGATGAAGTTATGTTGCTAAATGTGGGGCATAGAGATACTATTTACAATGATTTTCCATAATTCACGAAAGTCCATTTTTTATTTTTCTTGGCAATCTCAAATTTTCCCACTTACCTTTGTCCCAGCTTTTAGGGGTGCTTATCTGAAGAAAACAAATAGTTTTCGATTTGAAGCTGAGATTATACCCTTTGAACCTGAACAGGATAATGCCTGCGAAGGAAAAAAGAGCCGATTTTCTATCTACATCTCGAACGATGGTTTGTTTGATTTTTTTATGTAGGTGCTTGTTGGCATAATCTAAAAGAATCCCCTTTTGTTAGTTATTTATTTTAACCAAAACTAAAAAAGGAAAATGTTAAGTTCTGTTTTACTTTCTATCTCAATGCTGATGGCAAACCCATCAGATTCCATTCCGCTATTGCAAGATTCTTTGAAAGAAGATGTAGTAGTAAATGCGGTGAAAGCCGATAATTTGGCTCCTGTGTCGCAATACAATTATTCAAAGCCTGAAATAAAAGAAAAATATTATGGGCAAGATATAAGTTACGTGATTCAAAATAGCCCTTCTATTCTCGCTCAATCTGATGCTGGAAACGGGTTTGGATATACTTATTTCAGAATTCGGGGATTAGATTATTCGCGTATTAACTTCAATATCAACGGCATACCGGTGAATGACCCTGAGTCGCAAGGTTTTTTCTCCAATAATTTTGCTGATTTGGCCTCTTCAGCTCAAAGTATTCAAATTCAGCGTGGCGTTGGGGCAACTTCCTATGGCACAGCACCTTATGCAGGTTCGATAGGGATTGTGACCAATGATTTAAAAACCCCTGCCTCGTTTGGCTTATCCACTGGCTATGGCTCTTACAATTCAAGTCGGGTGACAGCCGAATACAATTCTGGTATGCTGAAAGATAAATTTGCGTTTTATGGTCGTTTGTCTTCGTTAAAATCAGCTGGTTACCGCAATCATTCGGGCTCAGATTTGAAAACTTATTTTGTAAGTGGAGCCTATTTTGGCAAAAAATCTTTACTGAAATTCAATGCTTTCGGAGGAATTACGCGGTCGCAATTGGCATATAATGCAGTCGACAAAGCCACACTTGATATGAATAGAAAAGCAAATTATTTTTCGGGAAATGAAACCGATGAATTCCAACAAAATTTTTATCAGTTGCAGTATTCCTACAAAATCAATACAAAGTTAAATATATCATCGTCAGCTTATTATGTAACTGGAAATGCACCAAGATTTGCCATTAACTACCCAGGTTTATACTATTCAAGTGGTAATATGCCCAATGTGGTAGTTCCATTTTCTTATGATTCGGCAGGCACAACGATTAGAAAAGATTCTGTGAGTTATGCCACAAATGCACTCACCAGCTACCGAGTAAAATCGCAATTTTTCGGGGCTTTTGCATTCTTGACCTACAATTTAGACAGATTGAGCCTCACTGCAGGAATACATGCCAATTCATTCAAACAAGACCATTTTATGGAAGTATTGGCCGCAGATGTGTTTCCAAAAGGCTACACACAAGGGCAAATCGGCTATTTCAACACTGGCTACAAACAGGAATTGACAGCATTCGCCAAAGCTAATTTTTATATTACCGACAAATTAATTGCTTTTGCTGATTTGCAGGTTCGAAATGCCCGTTTCCAATACAAGGCGGAGGACAAAGCCATATACAGAGATACTTTTAATGTGCAGAATATGAATTGGTTATTTTTTAATCCGAAACTGGGAATGCGGTATTTGTTCAGTAAAAATCTAAGTGCCTTTGCTTCGATTGGCCGCACCTCCCGTGAACCTACCAGAACAGATTATTTGCTGGACGACAGAGCCATCCAAGATGTAAAACAAACTGATATTAAGCCCGAAATTGTAACTGATATAGAAATCGGGGCAGATTATGTAAGTGATAAAATTCGCATCAATGCCAATCTCTACGCTATGGAATTTCAAAATGATATTGCGGCCACGGGCGAATACAATGCTGTGGGCTACTTGAAAAGGAGAAATGTGGGCAGTAGCTTTAGAAGGGGAATTGAGCTTTCAGCAAGAATAAAAATTACGCCTTGGCTTGCCTTGATAGTGAATTCAAACTTGAGCAAGAATAGGATAAAAGGGTTTGATCAAACCTATTATGTGAAAGACGACAATCAAAATGACAGTGCCATTTACATCAATTACCGCAACGTAAATCCGGTGCTTACGCCAGCTATCATTACCAATCAGGGATTCAGATTCACGCCTGTAAAATGGTTTTATGCCGATATTACCAGCCGTTATGTGGGCAAAGCCTATCTTGATAATACCAACAATGAAATTTTAACTACACCTGAATATTGGCTTTTCGACTTCTCAGCAGGATTAAAATTAAACCAGTGGCTGAATGTTGCTGAGGCAAACTTGATTTTTCATGCCAATAATTTTACTGATACCAAATATTATCCATCTGGAACGCCTAATCATAGTTTTGTAAACGAAGGTGGAATGATAAAAGAAGTAGCAAGTCCGAATTATTTTGCGGCAGCTACCCGCAATTTCTTTCTTACGTTGCAAATGAAGTTTTAAAAACATCTCCATTTTTGCCAAATCAAATGGTTAATTTTGCCAAATCAAACCATTGATCTTTTCGCATTTAGATTAAATAAAATGTCAAATACTATCAATTTAGGGCTTATTCAAACTGCCTGCACTGCCGATGTAAAAGCCAATTTGGAGAAATCAGCACGATACACCATCAATGCTGCCAAAGCTGGGGCGCAAATTATTTGCCATCAAGAAATGCACAATACCTTGTATTTCTGTCAGGGACAAGATTACGAGCAGTTCAACTTGGCGGAAACCATTCCAGGGCCTTGCACGGAAGTATATTCTAAAATAGCAAAAGAATATGGTGTAGTGATACTAGTGCCAATTTTCGAGAAACGAATGGATGGTGTATATCACAATACAATTGTGGTAATAGATGCAGATGGCTCAATTGCAGATATGTACCGCAAAATGCACATACCGCAAGATCCTGGTTTTGATGAAAAATTTTACTTTACACCAGGCGATTTAGGGTTTAAAGCCATCAAAACCAAGGTTGCTACCATAGGCACGCTTATTTGTTGGGACCAATGGTATCCCGAAGCTGCCAGAATTACCGCATTGAAAGGAGCTCAGATACTTTTTTATCCTACAGCTATTGGGTGGGACAGCAAAGAACCTAAAAGCATACAAGCTGGACAATTAGATGCGTGGCGAACCATTCAACGCAGCCATGCCATAGCCAACGGCTGCTTTGTATGTGCTGTAAATAGGGTAGGCTCAGAGCAAGATTTGACTTTTTGGGGCAATAGTTTCGTAGCCGACCCTATGGGCAAAATGCTTACCGTTACCGATTCTGAAACCGAAGAATTCAGAATACAATCTATTGATTTGGCTCAAATAAACGATACCCGCACCCATTGGCCATTTCTAAGAGATAGAAGAATAGATGCCTACGGAGATATTTTGAAGCGAGTGGCAGATTGAAAAGTGTATTGTAATTTGTAAATGTTTGGCATTTGGCAAATACAGCTGGCTTTTACTCATTATTTTTCAAAAATCAAAATCAAAATCAAATCTACTGATTTTTATCTTTAATATCATTTGAAATCAGTTTGTGCAGCCGTTAGTTGATTTTTACATATCTAACGTAATCTCACAAATAAGAATTATTTCATTCACTTGCTAAAATGTTATATTTTTGGGTGAATTTGAAGTATTATACATGCCTAAAATACTATTTGCCTACATTATATCCGTTTTTGTTGCCCTCAACGTAGTTTGCCAAACAACCGGCAATGTGAAAAGCGATGTAGTATTGAAATACAAAAAATCAGCAGATAGGCATTACGAAAAAGGCGACTATTCCATTGCTATGAAAGAATACGCTACGGTGGTACAATATTATATGAATGATCCGGTTTATAATTTTCGTTACGGAGTATGTATTTTAGAAGCCAGCTATCATAAAGAATCTGCTATACCTTTTTTCCAAACAGCTATTAATTGGGGCAATATAGAAGCAGTAAAAATGATGGGGCTTACCCACCACGACCTATATAAATTTGAAGAGGCTCTCAAATACTATCAGGAATACATTTCTTTATCTGATACCGATAGCCGAAAATATAAAAACTCGAATATCAAACGCCTGATTAGCAATACCTCAACTGCTAAAGAATTGGTAGAAACACCTGTAAATGTGCAAATTACTAATCTCGGTAGTAAAATTAATTCTGAATATGCAGACTATGTACCTATTGTAACTGCCGATGATGAAGAGATATTTTATACTTCCAAAAGGCCTTCATCTACCGGTGGAAATCTTGATGAAAATGCTGAATTTTATGAAGATATTTTTTATTCTGGAAAAGATTCACTTAAAAACTGGCAGCATTCACGCCATATTTTGGGCAATTTGAATTCGCACCACCACGATGCAGTGGCTGGGCTTTCAGCCGATGGGCAAACACTTATTATATATCAAAATGATTTGTATGGCCATGGGGGCGATTTACTAATTTCTTATTTGAGAGATACTATTTGGTCGAATCCTAAATTGCTATCGGAAGAAATAAGCAGAAAAGATTCGTGGGAACCCAGTGCATCGCTCACTGCCAATGAAGACGCCTTGTATTTTAGCAGCGACAGACCAGGCGGCTTTGGCGGACTCGATTTGTACATCTCCAAAAGATTGCCCAATGGAAATTATGGTGAACCAAAAAACTTAGGCTCAACCATAAATTCTACTGATAATGAGGATGCTCCTTTCATAAGTGCAGATGGAAAAGTGCTGTATTTCAGTTCGAAAGGACATAAAAATATGGGTGGGTATGATGTATTTAAGTCGGAAAAACAGATAAATGGTTATTGGGGAAGTCCAGAAAACATGGGCTACCCTATAAACACAACTGACGATGATGTGTTCTTTACCATTAATGCAGAGGGAACACATGGCTACTACGCTTCCCTTGCAGCCGATTCTTATGGAGAAAAAGATATTTACATGATAAAATTTAGCCCCAAACCCAAAACACTAGCCGTTTTGAAAGGGAAAGTAAGCGACTTGCAAAATAAGCCTGTTGCTTCGCAAATATTTATCAATAAAACTAATAATAATAAATTGAACGGATTGTATAACTCAAATGCTTCAACTGGCAAATATTTGATTGTGCTGCAGCCTGGCTTTAGCTATGAAGCAGTGTTTAAAGCCGAAGGATATTTTGACGATTCACTATTTATAAATGCGGAAGAATTTGAAGGCTTTAGTGAAGTAATTAAAAATATCAAACTGAGAAAGCTTCGAGATAAACTGCTTGATTCGGTGAAATCTGTACCAAAAGAAATGCTTATTATCGGCAAAAAAGAAGTATTAAAAAAGGCAATAAAACTTGATACCATGGCATCAAACTCACCTAAAATGATGCTTGTCGATACCAACGGCAATCAAAAACAAATGAACAGGGAAAAGATAGAGCAGGATTCTATAATTGACAAAAGTAAATATGCGAAAGTGGTATCGATTGATTTATCTGACACCAACAAGGCCAAACCACATCAACCCAAGCCCAATTTCACTAAAGATTGTCAGATAGATTTTACAGATAGTGTGCACGTATTGAGTTTTAACTTTGGCTACAAAAAATCAGATTTGAGTAATGAGCAATATCAGGTACTTGACTCTATTATTACGCCACTAAAGAATAAAATAAAGGGCATCAAAATTAATACCCATACCGATAATGTGGGTTCGGTACGTTACAATCTCATACTTTCACAATTAAGATCTATAGCTATCGTATCGCATTTGAAAGCTAAAGGCATAAAAACCGCTAGAATAGCCGCCTGTTTTTATGGGGAAAGCCGCCCAATTTTCCCAAATGCAAATGCGGATGGCAGCGACAATACCGAAAACAGGTACAAGAACCGAAGGGTGGAAATAGGGTTTTTTGTGAAAGAATAAGTTGAATAGACAAATTCAAATGGCATTAAAAATTTTAATTGTAAAAATGTCTTATTCATTCCGATTTTATTTCTAATGCTGATGGTTGGGAATGTTAAAAAAACGAGATCACCTAAAAGCCCACCGGTTTTAATTTCAATCCAGTAGTTTCTTCAAGCCCGAAAATTAAATTCATATTCTGAACAGCTTGCCCGCTAGCTCCTTTGGCTAGGTTATCTATAATGCTTAATAGTAATAAATTATTGCCATTCTTCTCTACATACAATATACATTTATTGGTATTCACCACTTGTTTCAAATCTATGTTTTTATCTGAAATATGGGTGAATGGATGTGAGGCATAATAGGTTTGATACAAAGCTTTGGCCTGTTGCAAACTCAAGTCTGATTTTGTATAAACAGAAGCCATAATGCCTCTTGCAAATGCCCCACGGTAAGGAATAAAATTGATACTCTGATTGAAATTTGGCTCAAGAGATACTATACTTTGTGTGATTTCTTTGAGATGTTGATGCTCAAAAGCCTTGTAAACCGATAAATTATTGTTTCGCCAAGTGAAATGAGAAGTGGCAGCTAAAGATTGCCCCGCACCTGTAGAGCCTGTGGTAGCGGCAATATGAATTTCATCTTTCAACAAATGCTTAGATGCCAGTGGTAAAAGGCTCAATTGAATGGCAGTAGCAAAACAGCCAGGGTTTGCAATGCGTGTGGCGGCTTTGATTTTATCTCGCTTCAACTCTGGCAATCCGTATACAAAAGCATTGGTTTCTGTGCGGAAATCTTGGCTCAAGTCGATGATTTTCAAATGATTATTATTCAAAAACTCAGGATTGGCTTCAAGAAACTTTTTAGCATCACCATGGCCTACACACATAAATAAAACATCTATTGGCGCATTGAAATGAGATGAAAACACTAGATCAGTATCGCCCAATAAGTCGGTATGTACTTCAAAAACCTTATTTCCAGCATTGCTGCTGCTATGTACGAATACAATATCAACCAAAGGGTGATGTATCAAAATTCTAAGTAATTCGCCACCTGTGTAGCCTGCACCGCCTACAATTCCTACTTTAATATTATTTATCATTGTCAAATCAAATGTTTAGTCATTTTAGGCACAAATCTAATTAATTTGCCAAAGCATTTTTGCACTTCTTATAACAATGAACAAACAACGCAACCTATTAATTCTCGGAGCAGGCCCAGTGGGAAGTTTACTCTCCATATTATTACAAAAAAAGGGATTTACTATTGATGTATTCGAGAAACGAAAAGACATAAGAAACGCGGCTACGTATGGCGGAAAATCTATCAATATAGCGTTGAGTAAACGTGGCTGGACGGCTTTGGAAAAGGCAGGACTAAAGGATAAGGTAATGAAGGTAGCCTTGCCAATGTTTGGAAGAATGGTGCATAAAGATGACGGTACAACCGATTTTCAACCTTACAGCTCAAGTGGCGAAGCCATATATTCAGTATCGAGAGGCGATGTAAATAAAATATTGATTGAGGAAGCAGAAAATAGGGGTGTGAAATTTCATTTCGACCAAAATTGTAAACGTATCGACTTAAAAACCAATAGTTTGTATTTCAGAAACACTGAAAATGAGCTTACTAGAATAGACAATCCTGAGGTGTGCTTGGGGGCAGACGGGGCATTTTCTATGTTGCGAAATGAGCTTATTAAACATGAAGGTGTTGATTATTCGCAGCAATATTTAGCGCATAGCTACAAAGAAATTCACTTGCCTGAAGGTGCGAAAGGGAATTGGCAATTGGAAAAAAATGCCTTACATATTTGGCCTAGAAAAAGCTTTATGCTTATAGCTTTGCCTAATTTGGATGGTAGTTTTACTTGTACTTTATTTCTACAAAAAACGGGGGAGATATCTTTTGAAAATCTGAATTCGGCCGCTGAAATCAACTTGTTTTTTCAAAGGTATTTTGCAGATGTGTTGCCCTTTATTCCAGATTTATCTGCCCAATTTCTGGCTAACCCCACGGGCAGTTTGGTAACTATAAAGTGCTTTCCGTGGTCGAGAATGGTAGGCGAAACTAACTATAGTTTGATTGGCGATGCGGCCCATGGGATTACGCCATTTTATGGACAAGGCATGAATAGTGGGTTTGAAGATGCAACCATACTTTCAGCACTAATTGAGAATCAATTTCAAGATTGGGAGCAACTATTTAAATCGTTTGAGGCCAACCGGATAGCCAACACCAATGCCATTGCTGACATGGCTTATCAAAATTTCATAGAAATGAGAGATGGGGTGACAGACCTTGGTTTCTTAGCCAAGAAAAAACTGGAGGCTGATATTAAGAATATTAACCCAAATTGGAAAAACAAATACGAGTTGGTGAGCTTCTCGGATAGGCCATACAGTGAAATTGAGGCATTTTACCACGAGTATTCGCAATATTTTAACGAGGCTTTGGCAGGTAAAATGGATATTGATACTTTGGCAGCCAAGGGCATATTCAATAGTTAAATAAATAAATACTACAGTTACTCCAATGTCGTTTAGTTAAGCAAACTCATTTTATAACACCCTTGACCCTTCTCCAAAAGGGAAGGGTATAAACGGAATTGCTTAACTAAACGAGATTGACAGTTACCCGATCATTTTCATCTATCAAACGAAAACATATCTTCGTTTTTACTCTTTCTGCCTTTTACCATATCTGTAATAATTTCAGCAGCTATTATGCTAAAAGTAATGCCATTGCCACCAAAACCTAAGGCATAGTATGTATGAGGTGTTTGGTTGTAGGTGCCGATGAAAGGCAGTGCATCTTTGGTGGTACCGAAGGTGCCGGTCCAGCTAAATTCGGGTATCAATTCAATATCGGGAAACAGTTTTTGAAAATCTTTTTTCAGCCATTCAGTTTTTGATTTTATGAGTCTATCACGCTTTTCAGGGCTATAAAAGTTTTCGTCTCTGCCTCCTAGTATTATGCGGTTGTCTTTGGTGAGGCGAATATATAGGTAGGGGTTTGCCGTGTTCCACAACAGTGTTTTCTCTTTCCAAACGGGTGATTGCATGTGTTCGGAAGCTAGTGCGTAAGTGGAATTGAGCTTCACAATTCTTTTAGAGATGAATTGGGCAATCTCGTATCCGCTGGCGTTTACTATTTTCTTTGCGGTAATGGAGTTTCCTTTCTCGGTAGCGAGTGTAACCCCCGCTTTTTGGTATTCAATTTTAGTTATTCTTGTTCTGTCGTACACTTTAAGCCCCTTTTTAATGCTATAATTGAGCAATGCAAGGGTAAACAAATAAGGATCGGTGGTAGCACCTTGTGCGGAAAGAATACCTGAGTGTGCAGAAAAGCCAAATTGCTGCTTAATATCATTTTCATTGAGCAAACTCACGTCAAACCCTGCATTTTTACGATATGAATATTCGGTCTCTATTAGCTTTGCATCTTTTTTAGCGTCTGCAAAAAATAAACTCTTACGCCTTTCAAATAAATCAAATCCAATTTTTTGTGATATAAATTCAATGGTATCGATAGATTGTGAGCAAAGTTTATAGGCGATTTCGGCATTGTTGATTCCGATTTGGTTGGCAAGTTTGCACAAGGGGGTGTCGAGCTCGTATTGCAATAGAGCCGTGCTGGCACAGGTGCTTCCTAGGCCTATGGTGCGGGCATCGACCAATACACAATTTACACCTGCATTGGTGAGGTAATAAGCGGATAAAGCGCCAGAAATGCCTCCTCCAATGATTACAACCTCCGTATTTTGATTGTGGTCGAGTTTAGGAAATTGCGATGGCATACCGCTATTGACAAGCCAATAAGGATACCCCGTGGTGAGATTCATAGGCAGAAGGAGATTAAAAAGATTTTTCAATGTGAAAACGCAATATTCACAGGTAAAAAACAATGCCACCACACTTTAGTAATGAAAACTACTTACCATTACTTACCAACTATGTAGTATATAAGTAGTGGGAGAAGTGATTACAGACAAACCGCTTATTGTACTTAACCAACTATGTAAAATATCATGTGGTAGAAATCGCAATAAAACATAAATTATTTCTTGGACAAGATAATCTTCAGAAGGCGATTCGCTACACCCATGTGAGCCCGAAAACTATCAATAAAATACAAAGTCCACTGGACCGTTTATGAGCTTCGTATTTTATATATTTGAAACACGATAAGTATTACCAAAGCACAAAATACGCCACTCAAAATAGATGAGCAAATGAACGCGTAAATACTTGAAAATGAATGTATTACATAAAATTTAAAAATAATTCTAGGAAGGCAAATGAATTGCGTATAATTGCGTAAACAAAGGAGTTGTTGGGGCAATTGGGAGAAGCAGCACAGTGGCAACTACCATAAAAACAGTTAAAATTTAAACCTAAAACACTTTTCACTATGTTACTTAGACAACTAGAGTATTTTGTTGCTGTAGCCAAATTTAGAAACTTTCATAAAGCAGCAGAATTTTGTTGTGCAGAACAATCAACACTTAGCATTCAAATTAAAAAGTTGTAAGAAGAACTAAATTTTGAATTAATTAATAGAAATTCTAAACCTCCTGAATTAACAAAAAAAGGGAAAAAATTGCTGAAAAAGGCAGAAAAAGTAGTTGAGTTAGTTATCATTTTATTTGCGACATAATTCAAACTTTAAACTCAAACAAAGTGAAAAAAATTAGTTTATCATTGCTGTTAATATCTGTTATCTTTATTTCTAATGCCCAAATTAGGGTGTTATCAAACGGAAGAATTGGATTAGGCACTGTCAGTCCTATTTCTAGGCTCGATGTACGACAAGATAACGGCAGAATAACTGCTAACGGATTGTATTTTTTTGGTTCTGCACTTTCTCCAGATGGCTTACCTTATTCTAGGTTAATTGAAAATTGGGGAATGCGTTATGCTTCTCCTGATAACAGATGGGCATTTTCAACTTCAAACTCTATATTAATTGGTCACGTACCAACTGGTCAAGATTGGGTAGTGGTAATTTGTGGATGACAGGAGAAATAAGAACTAAAGGTCACATATGGTTATTCCCATTTGAAGGTCAAAACAATGGCGGTACTGCATACCTTCAAGCAAGAGACGGATCTAATACTAGAATTGGACTTACAATTAGAGTTCAAGATAATGCTACTATTAGAAATGCTATTTATATCTTTCCAAGTAGCGATATTTATTTGAATTACGATAATGTTGGATATAGCTACATGCGGGGCTCATTATTGCAAACATCTGATGCAAGCGTTAAGGAAAATATCAAGCCGCTCATTAAAACTAAAGAGAAATTAATGCAACTCATTGCGGTTTCTTACAATTATAAAGAAACTGCGACAGAAGCGGTTAAAACTACAACATTGAAAAGTGCTTCAACTGACTCAACCTTAGTTAGAAAGTATGGCAAAAACGAAGCCAAAGACAATCATTTTGGATTAATTGCCCAGCAAGTAGAAACTATTTTCCCAGATTTAGTGAAAACTGACAAAGACGGATATAAAGCCATTGCCTATACAGAGCTCATACCACTATTAATAGAAGCACTTAAAGAGCAAAATACACAAGTAGAAAAATTAGAAGCTAAATTTGCCAAAATAGAAGGTACTAAAGGCACTGCACGTCAGGAGGGTGCATCTACCATCATCCTAGAAACTATAACAGGTGCTTATTTGTATCAAAATACACCTAACCCTTTCAATAAGGAAACGCAAATCAAATATTATCTGCCTGAAACCTCTAACGAGGCAGCAATCTTTATTTACGATTTGAATGGCTCTCAACTTAAATCTTTGAAAATTTCAATCAAAGGAGAAAGTTTTGTAACTTTAAATGCAAGTGAATTAAAAGCAGGGATGTATTTGTATTCGCTTGTGAGTGACGGAAATGTTATAGACACCAAACGAATGGTGATTGTTAAATAAATATTATAAACTAAATTTCAAAATTATGAAAACGAAAAATTTTTATGTAATTCATGTATTAATGTTCTTTTTTGCAACTTCTTGCAATAGAGAACAAGCCTTAGAGCCTTTAAAAAAGGAAAGTGGCTTAATTTCATCAGCCGATAGTTTGGCTCGATTAGGAAATAGTACTGTTGTTTCCACCATTACAGGTGGTTCTCATTCGCCATCAGATACCAATAAAGTTGTTCCTATTTCAACAACCTCTGGAAATAATAATCATGAAAATGATACTGCTAAGGTGGTAATTTATCCGCCTAGTACAATCACAGACCCTAATTTGATTGCTCATTTGGATACTATTTCAAAAACATTAATTACAGGCGAGTGGGAGGAGTTTTCGGAATGCAATAAGTGCCACACGTTAATTTTTAAATCAAACGGTGAGCTGAATTTTATTGATAATCTTGCGAAAACTCAAGAGAATTATTTTTATAAAGTATTATCGAAAGATTTGATAAGTGTAAAATGGGAGTCAAATACATTTAAATCTTTTTCTTATAGTTTCAAGTCAACAGATACACTTGTTATAAAACAGTTTTTGCCAGTTGATTATGGAATAACGGGTTATCAGGATATTTTACTAATTAAAAAATAACACCATGAAAAAATATGTAATTATTCTAATCATTATCTCATTGTCGCATGTAGCCAATTGTCAAACTGATTATTATTGGTACAAAGGTAAGAAAGTAGATTTTACAATTTATTCTAATAAGAAGTATTTAGTTTTAAGTTCAACAGATACTGCTAAGGTCTTTAATAAAATTCGCCAATCCGTTCAACGTTTGGCGTTTTATGACTACAACAACTGACATGTATAGGAAAAACTTTCAAAAATCGAAGATTTAAGAGATCTAAAATTGTAAATCATGAGGACTTTATTGAGCAATTAAACTTAATTTTAACATACAATATGAAAAAGAAGATTTTAGTTCCTTTAACTCTATTTCTGCTAATAGTAGGATTGACAAATTGCTCGAAGGACAATGAGCCTAAAATTGTTCCTTGCAATGAATCACAACTTGTTACTTGCAGTGAAACACCTCCCCAAAACGAAATATGTTTTGCAGCTTTTAACAGATGGTTTTACAACAAAGTGAATAAAAAGTGTGAGCAAATTGGATATAGCGGATGTTCACAAAAAGGTTTTAGTACACAACAAGAATGTGAAGAATGTAAGTGCAAGTAATAGGTTTGAAAAAACACCGAACGCATAACACTATATTTATGCTAAAAGGGGTTTCAGAGGTATTTTATAGTTTTGCTCTCTATCTGCCAGCATATCGGGCGGATAGGTGGGTGGTTCTAAATCCCCTTTCATCATAAATATTTAGCGTTAACTGGCATTTTAAAGCACAACCTCTATGAACAAAACTATATTTTTAGTTTCTCTTGCGTCTTTATTATTTTCAAAAATTCAAATAACCTTTTGTCAGGACAATTTATTGAAAATAATACCCAAAATGGGAGAAACACCCGATTTAAGTGACTCTTCTCAACAAAATTATGTTTTGAGAAACAAACTTGGAAAAGGTTCAAATAATAAAACAAAAAAACAAAAAGAAGAATATCTAAAATATCTATTAAAAACTGATGAGACCAAATCCGATCCTTTCGAGATTTTAGGTGGTGGTTGTAGCTGGTATTGTGGTGCCTCTACTTATAAAGTAATTGCCTCTTCTTCACTTAGCTCTAACGGACAAATTAACTATTCTGCAAAAAGTGCGCATGATTTAAGTTATCGAACGACTTGGGTTGAAGGTGTGCCTGGAGATGGTATAGGTGAATTTTTAGAGTACTATTTTAAAAATGATTGTCCAAGAGTTACAACTATAATTATTAGTAACGGGTATGTAAAATCAGACAGAACTTGGAAAGAAAATTCAAGAGTTAAAACTCTAAAACTTTATTTAAATCAAAAGCCATTTGCAATATTAAGTCTTGCTGATTCAAAGGCAAACCAAATTTTTAAACTAGAAAAACCAATTGGAAGATACAAAGACGGAAAAGATATGGTTTTAAAGTTTGAAATAGCGGAGATATACAAAGGGGACAAATTCGATGATACAGCCATTACAGAAATTTATTTTGACGGGATAGATGTTCATTGAAAGAAAAACTTTAGTCAATCGAGTAGACGGCTCCGCCAGAGTTAACTGACGGAGTGCGCCTTTCACACCACTGTACATTATTGCGCATCGAGCAATACCTCTCGTATACAGCGGTTCATTAAACATAGGACTTACTTTTAAATAATACTCACTCATACTTTCATACCCTCTTTTTCTCAGCCTTTCCAAGGTAATAGTAGTTG
>CAZMFZ010000067.1:0-20421 GCA_964565665.1 uncultured Bifidobacteriaceae bacterium
TTATAACTTTGTTTATAAATACATAATATTTTATTCTCATACTATTTTTTTATTAATATATCTTAAACTAATCTTATTAAAACCATGGCATCATCAAACGGTAGGGTAAACATTCCTAAAAGCCCTAAAGAATTACTTGAATTAGCTAAGACAATTTATGCCAAACATCAGGCAGATGGTACAACATCTAAGCTAAACGGCTTAGAAGGTTATGATTGGGATGCAGTGGGACCCACAATTTTAAGCTGCCTTGAGAAAACTGTATTAGCAGATGAGCTTAGCAAGAAGGCAGAGAGTGCATACAACGACAGAAATCAGCTGTTAGGTCCGATAGAAGACATTACTCGCAAGAGCAGCCAAATGCTGAAGGGTATTTTTCCAAACAATCCTAAAAAACTTTTGGAATGGGGCTACGATGTGAGCGATACTGTAAAGCCGACCACAGCATCTGCAAAAAAAGCTTTGGTGTAATTTCAAATTTAAGGTATTTCCAATTAAAATCAGAATTATCTGGGTTTGACATTGCAAAGGTCAAACAGCGTAACTACGGTGTTTAACAAAACTTTTCAAATTCTTAAACCTTTGGAAAAATTAGCATAATAATATTTCCGTAAAAACTACAATACTTTAGTAATTCTCATAAACATTCACATAAAATAAAAGCCCACAATAAATATTGTGGGCTTTTATCATGATAAATTAAAATGAGTTGTAGCTTGTGAATACACAAATTACAGTGATATATAATAACTTTACCAAAGTATCTAAACTTTGGTAAAGTTATCTTAATAATAAATTATGCCTTTACTGGTACTACCTCTTTTTTCTTCTTACTTCCAATAAATGCTAAATCTAGCACAATAGGCGAAGCAATAAAGATGGAAGAATACGTACCAAACGTAACACCAACTAACATTACGAAAGAAAAGCCTCGTAACACCTCACCTCCAAAGACGTAAAGTACAGCTACGACAAGAAACACCGTCATAGCTGTAATAATTGTACGACTAAAAGTGTTATTTATGGCAGTATTGATAGTAGACCCCATATTTCCCTTAGGATTATCGTTCAAGAACTCGCGTAACCTATCGAATACCACCACAGTATCGTTGATAGAGTAACCTATAAGCGTAAGTACAGCTGCAATGTATATCTGATCTATCTCGATATTGATGCCAAATAGCGTAACTATGCCAGTAAGTGCTAAGGCCATTAGCACATCGTGACCCAAAGCTATAATTGCACCCAAACTATACGATAATCTGCGGAAACGCACAAATATATATAAGAACACGCCCAACAGCGACAATGCTATAGAAACAAACGATGTATTCTTGATGTCATCGGCTATAGTACCGCCAATTTTTGAGCTGCTTAGTACCTCAGGTTTCTTATCTCCGAAAGCTGCAAGGCCATTGTTGAGGGCATCACTTACTACTTTGTCGCCTTCTTCACTTTCATCGTCAGATAAATAGCTGGTAGTGATCTTGAGCTTGTTGTTGTCGCCATAAGTTTTCACTTCTGTGCCGGCATTTTTGAAACTTTCTACAAGTTTGCCACGAACTGCAGAGGCATCCATAGCATCGTTGAAACTTACCACGTAAGACCTGCCACCTTTGAAATCTACCCCTAAATTTAAGCCGCCTTGTGCCACGATGCAGCCAAATCCAATAGCAATAATGAGACCAGAAAACATATAAGCGTAGCGTCTATTGCCTACTACGTTTACATTCATGTCGCGTAATATATTGGCAGTAAGAGGTATAGAGAAAGATATGCCGTTGGCGAAAGGAGACTTCACCCACCATTCCATAACTATGCGAGTTAAGAACACAGAAGTAAAGAAAGAGGTAGCGATACCTATCATTAACGTAACGGCAAAGCCTTGTACCGGACCAGAACCGTAGATAGCAAGCACAGCACCCACAATAAACGTAGTAACGTTACCATCTACAATCGAACTATTTGCCCTATCGTAGCCTAAGCTTATGGCTTGTGCAAGGGTACGCCCAGCTCGTAGCTCCTCTCTAATACGTTCGTAAATTAATACGTTGGCATCGACCGCCATACCTAAAGTAAGCACAATACCCGCTATTCCTGGCAGTGTCATTACAGCTTGCATCTGCGTCATTACACCTACCAAGAAAAATAGGTTGACAAACAAAGCTAAGTCGGCAACTACGCCACCTGTACTGTAATAAAATACCATAAATATAATTACAGCAATCAAACCTACTAAAGTAGAGAAATAACCTTGCGAAATTGATTCGGCACCTAACGAAGGCCCTACAATAGCTTCCTCCACTATGCGCGTAGGTGCGGGAAGTTTACCCGCCTTTAAGATGTTGGCCAAATCTTTTGCCTCATCTATATCGAAGTTGCCAGAGATGGACGAGCTACCGTTAGGTATTTCGCCTTGCACCACGGGAGCGGAATAAACGTAATTATCAAGCACGATAGCTATTCTACGTCCGATGCTGCTTCCAGTAATTTTCCTCCATTTCTTTGCACCAGAGGCACTCATTTGCATGTTTACTTCGGGCGAACCATCTTGTCCAAAGTCTTGCCTAGCATCAATGATGGCATCACCGTCAAGTGCGGCCTTTTCATTGCGACCTTTCTTTATAAAATACAAAGGCAGGTACTCATTTCCATCTTCTGCTTTAATGCCTTTGGCTGCCCATACAATTCTCATGTTTGAAGGCATAATTTTCTTGATTTCCTCTAAAGCAAAGAGTTTATTTATCTTGCCAGTGTCGACTACGTTTCCACCAAGTCCATTATACATAGGTACAAATAGTTTCGATACCGTTTTCGACTGGGTTTTAGACGAAGAGTCGGCAGTTGCAGCTTCTTTCGAAGATTTAGAAGAAATAAGCCCGATAGAATCGCCACCTGCTGCGTTTTTAGGCAATGCACCTGCGAATAATTCATCAGATGCGTCAGATTTTGCAGCAGAATCTACATCTGTCGAACCATCTGTTGCCACAGCCACATCGTTGGTGTCGAGGCTCGATTTGAATACATCAAAATTCTTATCTTTCTTCTCAAGTTTGATCAAATACTTGTTCATAGCCTCAAAATACGGGCCAAATTTGTCGCCTTCTATCACCTCTACAAACTCCAACTTGGCAGTTCCCTGAAGCAACTTTCGAACTCTTTCGGGATTATCTACACCGGGCAGCTCCAACTGTATGCGTCCTGTGCCTTTTAGGCGTTGTATGTTCGGTTGAGTTACGCCAAACTTATCAATTCTGGTTCTTAATATTTGAAACGAACGCTCAATGGAACCTTCTATCTCAGCATCGAGCACAGCCAGCACATCATCATCGCTAGAATTTGGAGTAATGCGAGCTCTGTTGGTAGTGTTGCCAAAAATCTGGGCAAGTTTCACATCAGGGTTTAGGGTTTTATACGATTCTAGAAAAAGTGTCGTGAATTTCTTGTTGCTAGTAGCCGATTTATTAAAGGCATCTTGCAGCGCCTTGTCGAAATTAGGGTCGGCACTGCCACCTGCCATACCACGCACAATTTCTGTTGGCGAAACTTCCATTACTACGTGCATACCACCCTGCAAATCGAGCCCAAGATGCAATTCTTGTTCTTTTATTTGCTTATAAGTCCACGAAGCTCCGAGAAATTCAAAGGCAGGTTTCGTCCACAACGAATCAAGATACGACTGCCTTTTGGCATAGTCAATTTTTCCAGTAGCATCTGTGGCATACACTTCAGCATCTGCCTTTATGCTATTGGAAATTAGGGAATAAGAGAGGAAATAGCCACATATTATAGCCAACACCGCAGCTACGATAATGACACCGATTTTATTTTTCATAATATTAATTGCCCCCAAACCCCGAAGGGGAGTATTTTTATAGTTTCAATATCAGAGGGTTAGAAAATCTATTTTTCCAGATATTTTTTTTAATAATTATTAAGAAATGGATAAATATAAATGGGGAATGTGTGAAAGTGAATGCGTAATTA
Source organism: uncultured Bifidobacteriaceae bacterium (assembly GCA_964565665.1). Taxonomy (GTDB): domain Bacteria; phylum Bacteroidota; class Bacteroidia; order Cytophagales; family UBA9547; genus CAZMFZ01. The sequence goes on from CAZMFZ010000067.1 coordinate 3,988, forward strand.
TTAATTATGAATTATAAATGCGTATGCGATAATTGATAATACGATTATTAATATCAGTAGCCTCTCATTACTAATTAATAATTAATAATTACGCATTAAGAAAGTTAAGGTGCATTCACAGGCGTTATTCTCTCGAAGAGAATTACCTTAAAAGTATTGAGGAAGTTGGGGAAGAATACAGATTGGGGAACGAATGTCTCGAAATTAAAATCGAAACTGAATAAAATTACGGAGAATCGTTGAATACTCCCCTGAAATAAGCTGGTAGTAGCCTCCAGCGACAAAGATTTCACAACAGTTTGCTCTTCGGTAGCCGATTTCTCAGTTTTAGTTGCCTTTTTCGTAGCGAAACTGCCCGAATGTGCAGAATAACCCGCCAATAGGAGCGTAAAAACTAATAAAAAAATGAGAGATTTGTGAACTAAAGATTTCAATATTGTAAAAAATGGAGTGCGAAGGTAAATACGAAGATTGGATTTGTCAAAAATTGTATTTTTTTATTATCGTTTTATGCTTTTCCGGCTTAGCTGGCTTTGCACATTCCGATACGCAAATCGAATACCGTGCTGACACTATCGAAACCATTGATGCCCAGATATATGCCGATTCCACCGGGCAAATTATATTAGACGATATAGTAAATACAGCAAAATTTCAGCCCCTTACTGCCACTAATGCCATTGCTTTTCATGCCAAATCAGCCTACTGGGTAAGGTTTAGATTCTCTCCCCGTACAAATGTGCAAAAAGCTATGCTTACTTCGCTCGCTATTTACAATTGGGTAGATGTATACTCCCCTACCCCAAACGGCAACTACACTTTACAGAAGTCTGGCTTCAAAATACCCTTTTTAAGCCGCAATTTCCTAGATAACACTTCCGGAATACCACTAAATGTGCTGAAAGGCGATGCTACTTATTATTATTTAAGAATAATAGCCCCCGACAACTTTGGCATCACCTATGCAGTAATATCACTTACCGAATTTCACAACCAAGCAGTGCGAAATTTCAGTTACTATGGCTTTTTTTACGGCATTATCCTCATTGCTGCCCTCTATAGCCTCATTTTATTTCTGCGAATAAAAGAAAAAGCCTATTTATACTATACACTCTATGTAGTTTGCTTCGGGCTATTCTCCGCCATGGTGTGGGGCTTGATTACCATAATTCCTCTCATAAATTTTGTAGGGTGGAATAAAAATTTCTACACCATCCCCTTCGCCTCCATGACCTGCCTGCTGTTACTTTATGCTCGCAGCTTCTTAGGCACAAAAGAGCATTTACCATTCTTCCACAAGTTTCTCACCGCTTTGGTAATTGGGCGAATCATTGTATACTTCACTGGCTTTGCCATCAACTCCGATGAATTATACAGCCCAAAAACAGACGATTTATTCCTTTTGGGGGCATTTGCCGCGGGTATTGCTCGGCTAAGGCAAGGTTACAAGCCTGCCCGATACTATTTATTGGCGTTTTCCATTACTTACCTTGGTTTCCTAGTTCATGCCTTTGGTTTTTTGCGAGAATACACCAATTTCTTTATGACACCCTTCGATTTCTTCAATGCAGGTGTATATGAAATTATATTATTTTCCTTTGGCTTGGCCGAGCGATTCAGATTATTAAAATCGGACAAAGAAATTAGCGATGCACAAACCATTACCTATCTGAAAGAAAATAATGAGCTGAAAGACCAAATCATTATTCAACTCAATGAAAACGAACAGCTTAAAGACAAAGTAAACCGCGAATTAGAGCATAAAGTAAAAGAAAGAACCAAGGAATTAGCCTCAGTAAATGATGAACTTCAAGCCCAGTCTGCAGAAATAGAACGCATAAACGCCCTACTTTCACAAGATAATAATGAACTAAAGGATAATGTAAAGAAAATATCGCAAGATCGGGTAATGCAAAAGCGGGTGAGCTTTGAAGAATTCAAAGAAATATACCCTGATGATGAAGCGTGCTTCAAATACCTGACCATATTGAAATGGCCAAACAATCATTTTGTGTGTCGCAAATGTGGCAATACCAAATATTCCAAAGGCAATAGCCCACATTCCCGCAGATGCTCAAAATGCAATCATATTGAGCGAATATATACCGATACTATATTCTCAGGTATCAAATTCCCCATCACGAAAGCATTCTATGTGCTATTTATTGTGGGTACGGGCAAAAATAATATAACTATTGATGAATTGTCGCAATCGCTTGAGCTTCGCAAGCAAACTTGTTGGGCATTTAAAAAGAAACTCGCAGAGTCGATAGCAGCAAAGAAAACCAGACAAAAAAACAAAGATGGCTGGAGCCACTTGATAATAAACGAGTAAAGTTTGAACGATAAAATAAGAAGTTTCGACATAAATTAGCCATTGGTATGTCGAAACCTGCCCTATTTTGCCACACTTAGGTGGATTGTTATGCGTATCTATTTGCAAACAGGTTCAACTAAGCGACTTTTACATGGCAAAAGCAAGTGATACAGAAACATGGAAAGAAACCACCATCGACTCATTATTCGGCTACAAAATTCTAATATCAAATCATGGAAATGTGAAAAGAGTTTATTTAAACTTAGGCGAAGAAAAACCAATTCGACTAAAGTTTGATAAAACCTCAAACAGATTAGACCTCAATAAAATATACAAAGACGAAAATGGCAATAAGAGAAAAATAGGCTATAAAAAAACGATTCATAAGCTGGTAGCGGAGCTTTTTGTAGCAAACCCCGATCAACTTCCAGAAGTAATACACATTGATAGAAATATCGCAAACAATCATTCCAGCAACCTTGCTTGGGTGAATAAAAATGAGTTTAGGGTTCATCATTCCAATTATCTCTCCCAATATTCTACCGAGAAATTACAATTCTTTGCTTCAGAAAAATTTAAAGACTTTCATAACGATCAAGTGAGGAAAAGAAAGTATGCCATTTCGAATTTTGGACGCGTAGTAATCTACACACATAAACTTGAGGAAGGATATTTCTTGAAATTCAATCAAAAAGCTAAAATTCGTACGCCATATTTGATTTTGAAGCCCGAAAACGAGACTAGTGAACGGAAAGCCCATTATGTGCATCAATTAGTAGCCACTAATTTCCTTCCTCCCAGAAAAGAAGGTGAAGTTTGTGTAATTCACCTCGACCACAACCACGAAAACAATCATTATTCTAATCTTAAATGGACAACTAAAGTCGAAAAGTATGAACATTCGAAACAAAGTCCGCGGGTGAGAGCCGTGCAAGGCGACTTGATGCAAAAAGGCAATAAACTCAGTAAAACCCAAGTAATTCACATAAAACGATTAATAGCCAAAGGTAAAACCCGTAATAAAATCATAGCCAAACAATTTGGCATATCTGAAATGTCGGTTTACCGCATCAAACGAGGCGAAGCTTGGGCTCATGTAAAGATAGAGAATGAGTGAGAAAAAGGTGATGGGATAAAAGATGAAAGACATAAAATTGTAGACTTGGGGATTTGAGATAAAACATAGAGACTTTGCCTTAGCATTAATATTTACCCAATAAAAAATCCCTGATATGAAGGTGCTTTACACCCAGATAATTTCCATCTGCGCCTTCATCCATTGTTACAACCAACTTGGGATAGTTGTCTTTGATTTCTAGTAAATTGCCAAATTCACGCTCTTTTGTAGCTTCATCTGTAATCAGATACGCAACTTGCACATATATTCTATCACCACCCTTTTCGGCTATAAAATCTATCTCTTTGCTGAAGTTTTTGCCTACATATACGGTGTGGCCTGCCATGCAAAGATGTAAGTACACCATATTTTCGAGCATTTTGCCTATATCAGTCTGTTTGTAATTTACCATTGCATTTCTCAACCCTATATCTTCAAAGAAATATTTCTGACCTATTTCAAGTCGTTTCCGACCTTGTATTTCCATCCTCGATACTTTTGTAACAAAAAAAGCTTCTTCCAGATGATTCAAGTAATTTAGGATGATACTTGGCGATATGCTCATTCGTTGCGATTTGAGAAAGTCGCTTATGCTTTTAGCAGACACCACACTTCCAGTACTGTCTGCAAGAAGCTTTACTAGGTTTTCAAGTAATGCCACATTGCGTATTTCATGCCTTGCAACCACATCTTTAAATAAGATGGCAGCATATATATTTCTGAGATATTCAAATATAGCTCCGTCTTCAAATGGTAAATTGAGCAAATACGGCAAGCCCCCAAACCGCAAATACAGTTGAAAAGCATCGTTGCTATCGTCTAATTTATGAAATTGTAAAAACTCGACATACGAAAGTGTAAACATTCTGACAGTTATGTACCGCCCGCTCAAAAAGGTAGCCAATTCTCCAGAAAGCAAAAAAGCATTGCTGCCTGTTATATATATATCATATTTATTCTCTGCCTGCCAGCTACGTAAGGCACGCTCAAACTCTATTATATCTTGCACTTCATCTACAAATATGTAATTCTTTTTATTTTCAACTAGTTGCGAATCAACATATTGGGCTAAATCAAGATAGTTTTTTATGCCATCGAATTCTATAAGTTCTTTATTTATATATATGAAGTTAGCCTCTGGATTCAAGCTTTTTATATAGCTCATTATTTGAAATAGAAAAAAGCTTTTGCCAACTCTACGTTGCCCAAGTACCACTTTTATGAGATTTTTATCTATAAAGGGTAGGAGCTTTTCTAAATAGTATTTACGCGGAAAAAAATCAGGTATTTGAAACTTAATTTTATTCATAATTAAAATATATCCAAATATAGAAAAATATTTTAATTATATGTATTACAAAATTAATAATTAAAATTAATGTAAATACAAACACTAAAGTGTTCAAAATTTACAAAAGTTTTAAGTATAATTAAAATTATAATTAATTAATGAGTGAATACTCAACCCTAGTTTAATAGAATTAATTCCTCCTCAAACCCACCACTCAGTATCGGGAACCGACACCAAGTACGAGAATCTACATTGTGTTCATCTACATGGAAAGATGGGGCTAGGCGTTCGCGCTTCCACTGGTTACGGCTCCAAAGTTTAAAAAATTTCTTGATATGGGATTTTAATATTTGTTCATCTTCCAATTGGCTATACTTAAGAATTTCAAATACTTCTAGTGGTGATTTCCATTGCCTAATAGCCAATTTTTCAATTTCATTTAGAATATAATAAGGCATCAAATCGCTCTCATCTGTCTGAACTTTTTCAAGTGGTCGCAATTCTGCGGTTGGTTCTAATGTGTTCACTTCATGCAAACCTGCATAACCCAATTCCTTTTCAGCCCAAAGCAACCACTTGATAATGAATGATTTATCTACACCTGCTATAGGGGAAATGCTGCCTGAAGTATCGCCATCCATAGTGCAATAGCCCACATCTCCCTCGCTTCTGTTGGAAGTAGCAATGAGTAAAGCGTTTTTGATATTAGCCATCATCCAGATAATTGGGCTTCTGCTTCTAGCCTGAATGTTCTGCAAAGCCAAATCATCTGTTTTCCAATCTAGCTTTCGATTCAAGGCATTTTCTATTTCAAAAGTATAGGCAGAAACTTCCTTATCTATTTTCCAATCGAAAAAGGTAGCTCCTATACTTTCAGCTAGGTTTTTGGCAGATAAAAATGTGAGTTGAGATGAATTTTTTGTGCCTTGATATACACAAGTGAGAAAATGTTTTGTGATTTCTACAATATTTACTTCTGATATATTGGAATTTAACAAATGATCAAACCCGGCTTTTCTCAAAAAATAGTCTCTTCCCAACTCTTTTAAACCTATTTTCACCATTTCAGCCACCATTACTGCACAGCAGCCGCTGTCTGCACCGCCACTAAGGGACAATACATAGCCTTTGCTTCTGCTTTTTCGCATATAATCGAACAATGCCAAAGGTAAAACTGTGGAAAATTCCAATTCTTTTGATAAAAAGGGAGCAATTTCGGAAGTGCCTTTGCTAATATTATGGTCTAGAATATCTATCTCGGCAACCTGTACATTAAAATTTTGAAAGGAAAATAAAGCGTTGCGGTTCAACAACCTCCCTCTTTGGGCAATTAGTATTTCACCATCATATATGGCTCTTCCTGCCTCATTTCCCAATAAATTGGAGAAAACATAAGTACACTCAAACTCCTTAGAGCCTTTAATTACAAGTTCATCGTGCCTAATATGAGTTTTACCAAAGGAAAAATGGCTTGCACTAGGGTTCAAAATCAAATCTACGCCTCGCATTTTGTGTTTATAACCAGGTCTTTCTTCTTTTCGCCATGAATCTTCGCAAATTTCAAAGCCTATTTTTATGCCATTTACTTCAAAAATAACATCGCCCAAGGGAACTGAAATGCCATTGCCAATAGGGAAATTATAAACAGAAATCCATTTCCAAGGGTTGAACCACCTGGTTTCGTAATGTACGCCATCGTTTGCCAAAAACTGTTTGGCATAAAAACCTTTTATTTCTTTATTGTGAATTAGGCAAGCACAGTTATAATTTTTGCCTTCAAATTTTATAGGTAAGCCTAGTGCAACAGTAATATCGTAGCAGTATTCCTTAATTTCCAATAGCTTCTTAAATGCTTTTTCATAAAGCCAATCGCTCAGAAATAAATCTTCGCAGCCGTAGCCTGTAATGCAAAGCTCTGGCAGACAAAGAATTTCAACCCCATTCAATCTGCCGTATTCAATAGCATAAATTATATTTTGTTTATTCCCCTCCCAATCAATAGGGGTTTGGTTAAGGCAAGCACCAGCAACAGTAAATTTCAATACTTTTTGGAGTTAAATTCTGGATACTAAAATAAGAAAAATAATTTGAATGGGACAGGAATTGGCCGAGGAATGGATAATTGGGAACACGAAACCACATATTATTAATTAAATTGCAGCCGAATGAAGAATTACGGTCAAATAATAGAAAATGTATCCATTTTAGAAATGGCTGCAGAGGGAAAGTGCGTAGCGAAAGTAGATGGAATGGTTGTTTTCGTACATGGAGTGGCTCCTGGCGATGTTGCAGATGTTAAATTGATAAAACGGGATAAGAAATTTTACGAAGCTGTGCCTGTTCATTTTCATACTTATTCCAATTTGAGAAGTGAACCTTTTTGTCAGCATTTTGGAGTGTGTGGTGGTTGTAAATGGCAGCATTTGGGCTACGAAACCCAACTTAATTTCAAGCACAAACAAGTAAAAGATGCTTTAGAACGCATTGCAAAAGTGGCAATTCCTGAAATTAGACCAATATTGGGTTCAAATGATACCACCTATTACCGCAACAAACTAGAATATACATTTTCAAATCAACGTTGGTTGGAAAATGGGGAGCGTGAGGTGGAAAATAAAGAGAACAATGGGCTGGGCTTTCATATTCCAGGCAGGTTTGATAAAATATTAAATATTGAAAAATGTTATTTGCAAACCGACCCTTCCAATAGCATTAGGAATGGATTGCGTGAATTTTGCCTTCAAAACCAGTTCGGCTTTTTTGATATTCGCAAGCAAGAAGGATTGATGCGAAATCTCATTATTCGCATTGCTTCTGAAAGTGAAATAATGGTAATCGTTCAGTTTTTTTATGAGGATAAGGAATCTATTGGATTGATAATGAATTATTTAAAAAATAGTTTTCCTCAAATTTCTTCTTTATTATTTATAGTAAATTCCAAAGGAAACGACACTATCTTCGACCAAAACATAATTACATTTTCAGGCAAAGACCATATAGTAGAGCAAATGGAAGGCTTAAAATTTAGAGTTGGCCCCAAATCGTTTTACCAAACCAATTCAAATCAAGCCTTCGAACTTTACAAAATTACCCGCCAAATGGCTGACATACAGCCTAATGATATAGTTTACGATTTATATACAGGCACGGGAACCATTGCGAATTTTGTAGCAAAACAAGCTCAAAAAGTAATAGGTGTAGAATACATAGAAATGGCCATTGAAGATGCCAAAGTCAATTCGCAAATCAATGGTATAGAAAATACCTCTTTTTTTGCGGGAGATATGGCAAAAGTGTTGAATGATGATTTTATCAAAAAAAATGGTAAGCCTGATGTGGTTATTACTGACCCGCCTAGGGCAGGAATGGATGAAAAAGTAGTGCAAATGCTGCTAAAAATTGAATCAAAAAGTATAGTATATGTGAGTTGCAACCCTGCCACTCAAGCACGAGATTTGGCCATACTAGATGCTAAATATGAAATACGAGACGTGCAACCTGTAGATATGTTCCCTCATACCCATCATGTAGAAAATATTGTAAAACTAGAATTGAAGAAATAGAAACTATGGAAAATGATAAAATAGACTACGAACCCGATTTTGTAGATGGCAGATATTTGGGGGCAATAAGCTCTGATTTTGTAAAAATTTCAGATAATATTAAGGAAGCCTCCTACATGATAAGGGAGCGGAAAATATCTCAATTTCCAATATTTCCTATATCAAAAGTAGATATTGCAATTGGAAAATTGCTTTATGGTAAATTTGAATTTGATACCGACTGGAACTATTATGCTTCTATGCTAGAAGAATTTACCCAACGCAAATTGGTAGATGAGGAAATGCTAGAAGAATTTCAAAGCACCTACAAAAACCCTGATGAATATTGCTGTTTATTTGTGGTAGATGAAGATTTTGTGAATTTTGTATTCATGCCCTACCCAGAAGAATCTGAAAATGTAGAATAAAATTGAAACCAACTTTATTCTATTTTATATCTTACAAACCAACGGTCGTTTACATTCAACCCAATGAAAAATCTGATATAGTTTTCTTCCACTACGTTGTTGGCAGTAGTACCTCTTCTCCCCACTGCTACAGCCAAATTCATCATACCAATTCCACCCTTTCCTACAGGCAAACCTAAGCCTAAAGTTGCACCCATATCGTTGATTTGCGTGCCTCTAATATTCAATGGCGTTTGGTTGTAATAGCCCCCAGCACGGTAAACAACACGTTTCAGATAGCCTCTTATGGCATCGTAATTGGGTATAAACTCTGTGCCTATCGTTACTTTATGCCCAGAGGTAAACACATTTATAGGTGCGAAACTTTTGTATTGGCTATAATCGGTAAAAGCGTAATCTACAGCCACATTCCACCTGTTTAGCTTCTCAAAGTTAAATCCAAAAGTGTATACCGAAGGCAGTTTCGCACTTTGTTTGTCTTCAGATACAGTATCGGAATATATGGCATATCCATCGTAGTCCGAAGTTAAATTATTGGAATTGATGCTGCTTATAAGCTCTCTTTTGGTTGTGATATTTTGATTAAAAGTACCTGTAGCTCCCATGCCAATGGCGTATTTGGTCGATATTAATTTGTGATAGCCTAGGCCAAGTTTAAAATCAACAAATCGGTAAACTTCTTTGGCATTAATAACTGTTTTTGTAAAAGGATTTTCTAAAAACCCATTATTATAGTTTTGCGCTACTTCCTCTATTTTTCTATTGATAGTGCCTAATACAAAGGAAGTGGTAAGCCCCAAAGAGAAACCTTTAGGCAATTTTACTGCATTTGTAATGAAAACCTGGTTGAGTCCGCCATCTAAAAAAGTATAATTTGTAACAGAAGCCGAATCTATTCCTGAAACAGACGATACCGTTCTGAATCTGGTATTGGCATTAGAATAAGGGGCAATGCCTGCCACAATCGTCCAATTTTTAGCAGAAATTGGAATTAAGAGTGCCAAATAATTAATGTTTCCGCTTAATATTTGTTGGTTTTTGGTTGAAGATTTTAAGTTGAGGTTTTGCCCGTAAAATCCACCCTCGAAAATCACATATTGACGACTGTAGGCCGCACTTGCTGGGTTTTTAAAGTTTATCTGGTAAGGATTTACAAGGCTTGTACCTGTGCCACCCATGCCTTCTAGTCGAGTATTAGCGAGTGTTTCTACATCACCGTATCCAAATTGTGCGTAAGGTGTTTGGCTAATTCCCTGAGCGTATAATAATTGTGAAGCCCCAAGCCACACCAAAAGTATTTCAAGCCTAATGTGCATTATGTAATATGATTCTGTTAAGCCCCAGCAACACTAGTTCTGGATGTGCAAAGATGGGGTGTTTTATCCTACTTTCAAAAAATGTGTAATCGCCACCACACATCAGCACTTTGAGGTTTTCAAAACGTGAAGTATAGCTTTCTATTATGCCCTCTACTTCATTCTTTATTCCGTTGAAAACGCCCGAAAGTATGGCATCGTAAGTAGTTTGCCCCAACAATTCTGCCTTAACATCTAATTGCGTACTAATTAATGGCAATTTTGAGGTATAATGCTGAAGTGCTTTAAATCTCATATTAATTCCAAGCGAAATGCTGCCACCGAGATACTGTCCAATTTTATCTACATAATCGTATTTTAAACAAGTACCAGCATCTATTACCAAGCAATTTTGATTTGGAAACAGATAATTTGCCCCGATTACAGCTGCCAATCTGTCCATACCTAATGTTTGGGGAGTTTGATACAAATTTGTAATCGGTATCGGAGTATTGAAATCAAGCCTCGTTAATCGCGATTTATTTTCTATCAAATTCACAATGTGTGTAGCCTCTTGGTTCACGGAACACAGCATAATGGGAGCATCAATATAGGTATTCGAAAGCTTAATAAGCTCGAAATATTCTATAGTATGGTAGTAATGTACCAATATATTACCATTGAAAATAGCTGCTTTGGCGTGGGTATTTCCAAAATCTATGGCTAACTGCATTGCTGATATCTAGTTTCAAAATTATAAGGTGCGTACTAATAAACTACTTGAAACTCAATCTAAAGATTTTTTAGTGAATCGTATTGATAGATTTCTTGCTGTTATTTATATATTTGCTAAAGTAACAAAATCAACCTAAATCTGATGCTGAGAACGCTAATAGTTGACGATGAAGTAATTTCATCCGACCTTATAAAATTTTATTCTAATAAAACAGGGCTTTTAGAAATAGTTGGAATAGTGAGGAATGGCATTGAAGCAACTAAGTTTTTGGGGGAAAACGAAGTAGACCTCATTTTTTTAGATATCGAAATGCCAGAAATGGATGGCTTAGAACTATTGAGAACGATGGTAAACTCGCCAATGGTAATATTGGTAACTTCGAGAATAGAGCATGGCCCTGCTGCTTTTGAATATGATGTAATTGATTATTTGGTAAAACCAGTTGAATATACTCGCTTTCAGAAATCTGTAAATAAAGCTTTTGAAGATCATAAATCTAAAAAAGATGCTGGCGAGGGTATAACTTCTATCTATGTGAGGTCTAATAATAAAAGTGTAAGGCTTTCATACAGTGAAATATTATATATAGAAGCTTTGGCAGATTATGTAGTATTTGTAACCGCAGAAAAAAAACATATCGTGCATTCAACCATGAAGGCTTTGGAAACAAAATTACCTGCTGAGATATTTATAAGAACACATAGATCGTATTTTGTGAATATCTCAAAAATTGAAGCCATTGAAGACAACAATATTCTCATTAATAAATCGTATGTACCTGTAAGCACATCTTATAAAGAAGCACTTACCAAAAAGCTGAATTTTTTGTAGCTTTAGCCCAATAAACCTTATTACCTATACAATGCTTGCAGAAGAGGCGAAAGTTCACTAAACCTTTTTTAGGTAAATAGATAAGTGCATTTTGAGCATCTTTCTATTTTATTCCCTTCACCAAGCTGTGTTAAAAACTGAATATTAAAATGCAGTTCAAGCCACTTTTATCGCTATTATTTTTATTGGTTGTATGTTATATGGCTCATAGCCAAACATTGAAAACCGAAGCCGACATTGCCAAGTTTCAACTCAACTATGAAAAAAAACTTGCCGAGGGCGACAAAAAAGAGGCTTCAAGATGGGTAAATGAAGCCGCTACTGCTTATTGGGAGCGAAAAGAATATTTAAAGTCGATTGAAAACTTTAAAAAATCTCTAAAACTAAATGAAGACTTAGGTAACCAAAGCGGCTTATCTATGATTCACAACAATTTAGGGATGCTTTACTCGGATCTCAGAGATTTTGAAATATCACTTTTCCATTTCCAGAAAACACTAGAACTAAGGCGGAAATTTAAAGATAAAACAGGCATTCAATCTGGGCTAATAAATACCGCAGTAGTGCTAAATAATTTGGGATGGTACCCTGAATCTATCGCAAATTTGAAAGAGGCTCTCGACATAGCTCGGGAAATGAACGATGCGGAACACATGCGAAGCTGCTATGGAATGCTAGCAGAAACGTACGAAAAATCCGGAGATGCGGCCAATACCATAAAGTTTTTTAATCTATACAGAAGCTTTCACGAATTGGTGCAAAACACTAAAGTGCAGAAAATTGAAAAAAGCCTTGAAGAAAAAACATTGGAAATGCTACAGCTTGAAAATGAAAAGCAAAGGCAAGAACTTGAATTGTTAAAAGCAGGCAAAGAATTGGCAAGTAAAGACAATCAACTCGTGAGCCTTGACAAAGAATATCAAGATTTGTATGAAAAATCTACTAAGAAGGATTTAATGATGCAATTTATCAAAGAGAAAGACCAAATGGAAAGAGACCGATTGAACAGAGAAATTGAATCGCAGAAACATAAAGAACAAATCTATTTATATACATCAATTGGGTCTTTATTGTTGGTGGTAATTCTTGGTATCTCAATCCTATTCTTTTATAGGAATGCAAAATACAAAGAGAAAATGAATGGCTTATTGAAAGAAAGAAGCAATCAAATTATTCGCCAAAAAGAAGAAATAGAGCTGCAAAAAGAAACTTTGAATGAAACGAATAAACTGAAAGACAAACTGTTTTCTGTACTTGCTCATGACTTGAGAAGTCCATTTGCAACTTTAGAATCGCTAATGATGCTGTATGAATTTAAGGCATACGACCAGCAACAAACCAAAGATTTTTTCCTTCAAGTGAGGTCGCTTTCAAATAGTACCTTGCAAACGTTAGAAAACACTTTGGATTGGGTAAAATCGCAAATGAACAATGGATATAGACATGAGCCAAAGTTATTTTCATTGAATTTGCTTACAGATGAGGTAATTGAATTTTTATCTGAAATAGCCAAAACCAAGAAAATTAAAATTCTCAACGAAGTTTCGCAGACCCTACTTGCTTATTCCGATGCCAACCAAATCAGAATAGTAATCAGAAATTTGATTTCAAATGCCATAAAATTCACTAGCGAAGGGGGCGGAATATTCGTTTCTGCATCTTTCAGCCAAGATGATAAAATTGCTTTTTCAGTACGTGATACAGGAGTGGGAATACCTGAAGAAAAAATTAATAAACTTTTTAATACAAGTACTCATTTTACTACCCAAGGCACTCAACATGAAAAAGGAACGGGCTTAGGATTGCTACTCAGCAAAGAACTGGTAGAAAAAAATGGAGGAATAATAACAGTAGAAAGTATAGCAAACGAAGGCACTACATTTACATTTACACTCAATACCATTTCCAATCTTGTGCCCGTAAGTTGATTCATAATTTTATTTCTAAGTAATGCCGAAGAAAATAATCATTTCAATACTGTGTTTTGGAGGATTTTCGATTGTGTCGATATCTCAAAAACTTCCCGAGATAATAAAACAAACTTATACAGATTCCCTAAATAGATACTATCACAACATGCACCTTCCTGCCTACTTTTTCATTGGCACATCGGCAGATAATAATCCTTCGCAGCAATCACAATCTGGCAATCAAGTAAAAAACACCCAATTACCGTTCTATTTTAAAACCGAAGGCAGAAATATTATTCATTTATATGAGAATGAAAAGAACAAAGAAATAGTAGCTGATTATGTGGTATATGTAGATGGTAAAGCCCCAAAATCAAACCTTACTATAAATGCTGCAAGTAAATTTACCACAAAAGATAAAGTATATTTCGGCAAAGGAGCAACTATAAAAATTGCGGTAAAAGACGATATTTCTGGGGTTGATAAAACATATATATCGCTAAATGGAGAAGATTTCAAACAATGGCTAGGAGAAATAGTATTGAATGAGGAGGGAGATTATTTTTTAAAATATTTTTCCTGCGACCGTGTAGGCAATATTGAAAAGGTTAAAACTATTAATCTTTCTATAGATTTTACTCCACCCAAAAGCCGTTTGAAAGTAATAGGGTTGGCAGATGGCAATATTATATCTGCAAAAACCAAACTACAGTTGGTAGCAGAAGAAAATTTACTCAGTATTGGCAAAACCTACTATAAAATAGACAATGGTACAAGGCTTGCCTCTGCCGATGGCAATATTCCAATTACCCAGCTTCAAGATGGCAATCATCACCTAGAGTATTTTACTGAAGACAACACGAACGGCCGTGAATCTGTGCAGTTTTTCGACTTTTATCTTGATAAAAACTCTCCCATCGTAATTACCGATGTGCTGGGCGACAGATTTATAGTAAATGAAAAGATATACTTTTCCGGGCGTACAAAGCTGAAATTCACAGCCGTAGACAATAAATCGGGAGTGGAAGATATTTTTTATTCACTAGATGGCAAAGCTTTTACCAAATACTCCGATCCATTTTACATGCCAACTAAAGCTGGAGTGTATGCAATAAGGTACTACGCTTTCGATAAAATGGGAAACCAAGGGGCTGGCAATCCCAATAAAAAAATTGAAGAGTACAAACATAATGGGGGTGTGATATATGTAGATTTGACAGGTCCTACATTGAAAAATGAGTTTATTGGGCATTATTATAAAAAAGATGGCCAAACTTATATTTCAAGTAAAACCCTAATAAAGTTTTCGGGGCAAGACCCAGAATCAGGTTTGCAAAAAATCACTTTTCGATTTGATAGCCTATTAGACGAAACTACTTATTCACTTCCGTTTTCATTACCAAAAGAAAATTACGGTAAAGTAGATTTTTACGGATACGACAATGTAAACAATAGAAATGTAGGCAGGCTAAATTTGCAGATTGACAATGATGCTCCGGAAATCAATTATAGTTTCAACTTGTCATCTACAGGAAATAAAAATGGTGTAGATATTTATCCTTCAGGTGTGGCAATAAATCTGTCAACATCTGATTCCAAAACAGGTGTATCTTTTTCTATGTACTCAATTAATGGAGAGCCTGAAAAACTATTGAAAAGCACTATATCCGGCTTTGAAAAAAACAAATTGTATAAAATAAAAATTAGATCGGTAGACCATTTGGCCAATAAAGCAATTGTTGAAATTGTTTTTAAAACCTTCTGAAGTACAGTTATTTGTGGTTGGTTGTTAATAAAAGAATCAACGCAACTGTAATGGCTATAATTAGTATTGTAAGTAATGCTGTACCTGAATCCGCATCTGCTTTAGTAGCATCTTGTTTTATTTGGTCACTTTTTACTACTTCTATAAATGACGTATCTATTTTTTCAACTGCATCGTTATTTAAAGAATCTATCCTTTTTATTCGTTTTACTGCTAATCCTTGGATGAAGGGTGTAAAAAGGGTATAAGTTTGGTTACCACTGGTCCTTGAAAAATATCTAGAATAGGTAGTAGTTTTATCATCTTCATTAACTCCTATTATTGCATCTCCACCTTTTTGCCAAGCTGTATATTTTAAATGGCTAAACAAATGTGTTTTTTCTACTAAATCAGTTGTTTTAACCTGTACAATACCAAGCTTTTCATATTCAAATTTTGGTTGCTCACCTACAAAATATAACTCTACATTTTTAGATTTCGGATAGGTTTTGTTTTGAGAATCTAAGGGGGTATAAGTGCGGGTAATCAAATAATTTGATACACATGAGTTAAGAGAAATAAGGGAGAAAACGAGGATTGTAGCCGTGAAAAGTGCAATATTGGATTTACTCAATACATTCGAATTAGCATTTAAATCGGCAGGAATTTCCCCTTTTTTAATTTGGTCGTTCTGCTGCTTTGTATTTCGTTGGCGAGGCACTTCGATAAAACTCGCATCTACTATCTTGCCTTCGTTCAGTGCCAGACCAAGCTTCACCAATTCTGCTAAAAAGATATTGAAAAGAGACTCAACTAACTGTAAATCAGACAATTTCTCTCTAAATGCCCAAACAGTCTTACTGTCTGGAATGTCATCGGAGATGGTTAAATCTAGAAACCGCATAAAGCTCATGCGGTCATTGATTTGGTACTCTGTCTGGTCGTCTGATATATTGTAATAGCGTTGTAGGATAAGTATTTTGAAAAGAAGCACGTAATCGTAGGGCGGACGACCTCCAGCGTTATTTTTTGATTGAATGGTCATTTTGTCCTCCAAAACAGCCCTGAAAAGCTCAAAATCAACCCCTTTGTTGAGCCTCTCTAAGGGGTCTCCCAATTGGGATAGCTTAGTGAGACGAATATCTTGGTCGAAAAATCCGTAATCTCTATGGCGCTTATATTTATTTTTCATCGCTCTAATACACTCATTATCAATATTATAA
>CAZMFZ010000068.1:0-20263 GCA_964565665.1 uncultured Bifidobacteriaceae bacterium
CATAAAACGTATTTTTTCATACGTTGTATTTTCAATATTTAAATCTTCACCCCACTATCATCAACTTGGCGAAGCTCAAAAGCAACGTTTTCTCTCCCACAATATCAAACTGTATTTTGGCCTTCTTTTCATTGCCTCCGGTATCTATTCCCGTTACTTTTCCAAAGCCGAATTTGGCATGTTCTACTTTCATTCCGGCTTGCAAAGTGCCTGTATCACTGGGTTTGAAGTTGGCCGAGGGCGTATGTTCCTGCACTGGTTTGGCAGCTTCTATCTTTTTTATGAGTGAAGATGCCTTTGTGATGCCCGAAGCAGGGCCAACGAGCTTTGTCATGGCTGAGAAATAATCGTCTGCCATCATTTCTTGGGTGCTTTTCTTGGGCACATGCAAGTAGCGACTGTCTAATTCCTGTAAAAAACGACTGGGTTCGCAGTTGTGCAATCGGCCGTATTTGTAGCGAGATAGGGCATAAGAGAGCGTGAGTTTCTTCTCAGCACGGGTTACGGCCACATAGAACAATCTGCGCTCTTCTTCCAAATCGGCTCTGGATTGCAGCATCATTTGGCTGGGGAATAATTCTTCTTCCATTCCTACCACGTAAACTTGTTTGTATTCCAATCCCTTGGCCATGTGAATGGTCATCAAAGTCACTTTGTCGTTTTCATCGCCTTCTTTAGCATCGGCTGTGGTGAGTAGAGATACTTCTTGCAAAAAGGCACCCATGGTTTTGTCTTCCCGTTCTTTGTCATCAACAAATTCTTTGATGGCATTCAATAAAGCTTGCAGGTTTTCATATCTGGCAAGGCCTTCTACGGTTTTATCATCATACAATTCTTTCAAAATACCCGATTCACGGGCTATTTGATTGGCAGCATCGTAGGCGTCTTTGGTTTGCATAGCCAGCTCAAAACCACGAACTAAATCTACAAACTCGGTAACCGCATTGGCAACCCTGCCTGGCATAAACTTTTCTATATTCAACATAGCTTCCCATATCGATACGCCATTATCTACGGCTGTCAATACTATTTTAGAAACGGTAGTATCGCCAATGCCACGTTTGGGGTAATTGATTATTCGCTTAAAGGCTTCTTCATCTTGGTGATTGACGGTATATCGCAAATACGCAATCAAATCTTTTATTTCTTTGCGTTGATAAAATGACAAACCGCCAACAATGCGATACGGAATATTCAATCGCCTCAAAGCCTCTTCCATGGAGCGTGATTGGGCGTTGGTGCGATACAAAATGGCAAAATCTTCATTTCGCCAATGGTTTTGGTTTTTTTCTTCGAACAATGATTGAGCCACCAATCGGCCTTCTTCATTGTCAGATTGGGCTTTTACGAGTTCAATCAACGTGCCTTCTTCGTTGGAAGTCCACACCTCTTTGCGAAGCTGGGCTTTGTTGTGCTTGATTACCGAGTTTGCCAGATTCACTATGTTTTGAGTGGAACGGTAATTCTGTTCCAGCTTTACAATGTGCAAATCAGGGTAGTCTTTTTCGAAATTCAGAATATTTGAAATGTCGGCTCCACGAAAAGCATAGATAGATTGGGCATCATCGCCCACCACGCAAATATTGTTGTGAATGGCAGAAAGCTGCCTTGTAATCATGTATTGCACATAATTGGTATCTTGATACTCATCTACCATCACATATTTGAATCGCCTTTGGTATTTGTTTAGCACATCGGGATTGAGATGAAACAGTTTGCAGGTGTTGAATAGCAAATCATCAAAATCCATACAACCCGCTTTGAAGCATCGTTCGGCATACGCTTTATAAATCAACCCGATTTTAGGTCGGTTGGCATTTTCATCGTCCGACATTAGTATGGCATTGTTCAAGTATTCATTTGGGGAAATGAGCCTGTTTTTTGCACTAGAAATTCGACTCAACACTGAATTGGCTTTGTAAATTTTATCGTCCAATTGCATTTCGTGCAGTATGCTGCGAATGAGCGACTTAGAATCGTCAGAATCGTAAACTGAGAAGTTGTTTGGGTAGCCTATTTTCTCTGCCTCCGACCTTAAAATACGAGCGAAAACAGAGTGAAATGTTCCCATCCACAAATTTCTAGCATCAGTACCCACCAGCTTTTCAATTCTGGTTTTCATTTCCCTTGCTGCTTTATTTGTGAATGTGAGCGAAAGAATATTGAAAGCATCTACGCCTTTATCAAGCAAATAGGCAGTGCGAAAAGTCAAAACTCTAGTTTTGCCAGAGCCTGCACCTGCAATAATCATCAAAGGGCCTTCTGTATGCTCTACCGCTTCACGTTGGGGTTCGTTAAGCCCAGCCAATAATTTTTCCATAATCGTAAATCAATTGGCAATTTACAACCAATAAAAAATAGGGTGCATGTATGAGGTTGGAATTTATGAACATTATGAAAATAAATGGCCTTTTTATGGCTTTGAAAGTTTACGGGAATTAATTTCTATTTTTGTATTATTGTATTCAAAAGATAAATAACAAATGAAAAATCTAGAATTTACAGCATTTGAAAATTTGCAGAAAAGTGGATTTACAAGAGAAGATGCTGAAGCCTTTATTGAATATATAAAAACTGCTTCAAGAGATGAAGTGGCAACAAAAAAGGATATTGAGAGGCTGGAAAAAAGAATGGATAAATTGGAATCTAAGTTCGAGACTTTAGAAATTAAGTTTGAGAACCTTGAAATAAAAATTGAAGCTTCTGCAGATAGAGTTACTGCTAAACTTATTCAATGGATGGCTACCTTTATGATTGGTCAGATTGTAACTATTTTCGCTCTGTTGAAAATGTTTGATAAAATTTAAACGTCAAATATAAAAATCAAACACAGTATTATATTCTTTACAATTATGAAAAGCACTTTTTTATACACATTATTTATTGTTATTCTAATTTGGGGCTGCAGTCGTAAAACCGACCCCACTCCTTCCGATTCTATAATTATCAAATCAGTAAGCCCAAATTCAGGACTTATAGATGGTGTAGAAACTTCTTTTACAGTGGTGGTAGATTATGTATTAATTACTAAAGAACAAGGCGAATTAAACATTGGATTTAACAACGATAGTGATTTTAATTCCTATACTATAATTGATTCTGGCACTAAAATTATTTCAAAAAGCTCTGGAGCGCATACTTTTGAAGTAAAAGCGAAGGCAAAAAAATGGAACAATGGAGATTTTATGTTATTTGTGAATTTATCTGAGTATCCTCATAGCAGTCCATGGGTTCCCATTGTTTATAAATCATCAAAGTTAACATTTGCACCATAAAAAACCCTAGGAATTGCCCACACAAATGATAGAAATAGGCAGATACAACAGGCTCAGGGTAATCAAGCACACTACTTTTGGCATATACCTAAGCAAAGATGGCGATGATGCCGAAATACTACTTCCTATTAAATACGTTCCCGCAAACACAGCTGTTGATGATTATTTAACTGTGTTTATTTACAATGATAGTGAAGGCAGAATAATTGCTACTACCCTTCAACCTAGGGCTGAAATAGGCGAATTTGCCATGCTTTCTGTAGTTTCCACTACCGAACATGGAGCTTTTCTTGATTTGGGTATTGCAAAAGATGTATTTGTTCCCCTCAGAGAACAAGCTTTCCCAATGCGACAAGGTGGGGAATACATTGTGTATTTGTATTTGGATGAAAAAAGCAATCGTATTGTGGCAACATCAAAATGGCTAAAATTTATCAAACAACAGGAATTTGACTTGGCAGAAGGTGAAGAAGTAAATTTGCTGATTACAGCCTACACAGATTTGGGCTATAATGCCATCATCAATCAAAAATATATTGGGTTAATTTATCACAACGATATTTTCGAACCACTTGGCTTAGGTGAATTTAAAAGAGGATTCATAAAAAAGATAAGGGAAGAAAACAAGATAGATCTTTCACTCCGCAAGCCTGGCTATGGCCATGTGCTTGATGCCAAAGATTTTATTATCAGCTTGATAAAAGACAACAATGGCATTTTAAGATTAGGTGATAAAAGTAGTCCAGAAGAAATATCAGAGCTAACTCACTTGAGCAAAAAAGCATTTAAAAAAGTAATCGGTGGTTTGTACCGCGATGGCATCATTGAGCTTTCAGATGCTGAAATAAAGCTGAAAGCACAATAGAAAAAATGCTGAGCGACAACGAATTAGACCCAAATTTGCTTCCGCAACTCATCACCATGAAAATGCCTTTTGGAAAATACAAAGGCACAATACTATATCAATTGCCAGTTTTTTATTTGGAATGGTTTCATCGCAAAAGCTTTCCAAAAGGTAAATTAGGGATGCTTTTAGCTACACTTTATGAGATACGGTTGAATGGGCTAGAGGATATATTAGAAAAACTCAAAACCGTAAATGCTTGAAAACCATTTAATCTCCCTCTATAATCGAATGCTAGTAAATTAATAGGTGGGCGGAAATATAGCGATCAGGGCCTTTAACAGCTTTGAATGTAAACAAAGAAAACTTTACTTCTACACCCGCACCAGTACTCTTCACTGGAATTACCTGATTGCCTTCAGAATAATAATAAGCATACTCCTTTGTAGAATCATAAGCAGAGGCATCTATCAATTCCATAAATACATTGCTGCTACCCATATTTCTATCGCTCACGGTTAAAAAATTATCATTGCTATACGTCTTCTCTTTAAAGTATACATGTAGTTGGACATAATTGCCTTTGCCAAGATCGTGGTGTCCACCCATTAGCCAAAAAGGACTTCCATTGGCCGTACCATAGGCCGAAATAGGTGTTGATATTTTGTAACATTTCCCGTTGAAAGAAAAGGTGTTTGGAGCAAACCCCTCGGGATTGGTGCCGCACACAGATATTGGAGTGGGCGGAGGAATGGGAGGGAGCACTACAGCCCCTTGATGCGGATAGGGTGGGGTTTCTTCTTTTGTAGAAATACATGAAACTACACTAAACCATAGAAATGCGATTGCTAAAATTGTTTGTAATACTTTTTTCATTGTGCTAAGGTTATTTATCACGCTCGATGGTATATTTTATTAATCCTTCTAACGAAGATTTATATACAGAATTGTCGAAACTATTTAGAATTTGCAAAGCCTCTTCAAGGTATATATTCATAGATTTCTCTGCATATTCAATGCCCCCAGATTTTTTTACAAATGCTATCACCTCTTGCACTTTTTTCGGATTTTCACTTTCATTTTTTACAATGTTAATGATTTTGCGTTTTACAAACCAATCGGCATTGTTTAAAGCGTAAATTAATGGCAAAGTCATTTTTTTTTCTTTGATGTCAATTCCTAAAGGTTTCCCAATAGATTCGCTTCCGTAGTCGAACAAATCGTCTTTAATTTGAAAGGCAATTCCTACTTTTTCGCCAAGCAATCGTACTTTTTCAATGGTTTCAATATCGTTTGGTACTACCGAACTTGCCCCAGTAGCACAGCATGAGGCAATAAGTGATGCTGTTTTCTGGCGAATTATCTGGTAATAATCTCCTTCTCTAATATCTAAATTTCTAGCTTTTTCTATTTGTAACAATTCCCCTTCACTCATTTCTCTTACCGCTGTCGATACCAACTTCAGCAAATCAAAATCATTGTTATCAATTGAGAGAAGTAACCCTCTAGAAAGCAAATAATCACCTACCAATACCGCTATTTTATTTTTCCATAGGGCATTGATAGAGAAGAAACCTCTGCGGTAATTTGCCTCGTCTACCACATCGTCATGCACCAATGTAGCGGTATGCAGCAGCTCAATCAATGCCGCCCCTCTGTAAGTGCGTTCATTTACATTTCCATCTCCACACAATTTGGCAAATAAAAACACAAACATAGGTCTGAGTTGCTTGCCTTTTCGCTTTACAATATAGGTGGTGATTTTGTCGAGCAGAAATACATTGCTCTTCATATAAGTTTTGAATTTGTCTTCGAAAATCTGCATTTCTGCACTAATGGGAGCTTGTATTTCTTTGAGAGTATATGCCATTGGCTGCAAAGTTAATAGAGAAACATAATTTTTCTCTTATTGAAGTAACAATTCTATAGCATATCAAATGGGTTCAAAATCAGAGGTGTTTTTTCAAATGTTCTTCAATTAATTTAAAAAAATCTTTTAAAAATGTAGTTTTGGAAAATTTTATACATTTTTGTTCTGCCCACTACCTGTCCAAATAAAGTAATTGAAATTCAATGATAAAGGCTATTACTAGTTTTGAAGAATACAAATCTGAATACAAAAAAAGCATAGAAACTCCTGAAGTTTTTTGGGCTGAAAAAGCAGATACATTTAACTGGAAAAAAAAATGGGATAATGTTCTGAGTGGAGATTTTCACGATTTGGACATCAAATGGTTTGATGGCGGGCAGTTGAACATTACTGAGAATTGCTTAGACAGACATTTGCCCGAAAGAGCAAACCAAACGGCCATTATTTTTGAGCCAAACGACCCAAATGAGCCAACCAAAATAATCACATACCAAAAGCTATTTGATGAAGTATGTCAATTTGCTAATGTGCTGATTGCCAATGAGGTAAAGAAAGGCGATAGGGTTTGTATTTATATGCCGATGATTCCCGAAGCTGCTATAGCTATGCTTGCTTGTGCCAGAATCGGGGCTATTCACTCGGTAGTTTTTGGCGGCTTTTCCGCACAATCGCTTACAGATAGAATCAATGATGCAGAAACCTCCTTATTAGTAACAGCTGATGGTTCGTTTAGAGGAAGTAAAAATATTGGCTTGAAATCGATTGCTGATGAGGCAATTGCCAATTCACCTTCAATAAAAACCTGTATTGTTTATAAAAGAACTGGCGAGACTATAAATATGGTTGCTGGGCGAGACAAATGGTGGCATGAAGAAATGGCAAAGGTTTCTAATGAAAACAAGGCAGTAGGCGTAGATTCAGAACACCCTCTTTTTATATTGTATACATCAGGCTCAACCGGCAAACCGAAAGGTGCGGTACACAGCACGGCTGGGTATATGATTTATTCAGAATATACTTTTAAGAATGTATTTCAATACAAAGAAGGACAAATATATTGGTGCACAGCCGATGTGGGTTGGATTACTGGTCACACCTACATCACTTACGGACCTTTATTGGCTGGAGCTACTACGGTAATGTTCGAAGGCGTGCCTACATACCCCGATGCTGGGCGTTTTTGGTCAATTATAGAAAAGCATAAAATTAACATTTTTTATACTGCACCCACAGCCATTCGTTCTTTGATGGCCTTTGGAAATGAATGGCCTGAAAAGCACAATTTGACGAGCCTAAAAGTACTAGGTTCTGTTGGTGAACCCATAAATGAAGAAGCTTGGCATTGGTTTCAAGATAAAATTGGCAATGGCAATTGCCCAATATGCGATACCTATTGGCAAACTGAAACAGGAGGCCACATGATTACCCCAATTGCGGGCATAACCAGAGAAAAACCTTCTTTTGCTACACTTCCACTTCCTGGAATTCAACCTATTTTAGTTGATAGTGATGGAAATGAGTTGAAAGGCAATAATGCGGAGGGGAATTTATGTGTCAAATTCCCTTGGCCAAGTACCATTCGCACCACTTATGGCGACCACGAGCGGTTTCGTAATACCTATTTTGCAACCCATAAAGGATTGTATTTTACTGGAGATAATGCCAAAAGAGACGAAAATGGATATTATCGTATTATTGGAAGGGTAGATGATGTAATGAATGTTTCAGGTCACAGGCTTGGCACAGGCGAAGTAGAAAGTGCAATTGATGAACACCATGATGTGGTTGAATGTGCTGTGGTGGGCTATCCTCACGACATCAAAGGACAAGGAATATATGCTTATGTGATTTGCACACATAAGATTGATGATGAAGCGAAAGCACGTAAAGAAATAAATGAAATAGTGGCTAAAATTATTGGCCCAATAGCCAAGCCAGATAAAATTCAGTTTGTAAGAGGCTTACCCAAAACCCGCTCAGGAAAGATAATGCGAAGAATATTGCGAAAAATAGCCGAAGGGGAAACGGCAAACCTTGGCGACACTTCTACATTAATCGATCCAACTGTGGTAGAGGAAATAAAATCAGGAGCTGAATTGCTAAACAATTCTTCACTTAAGCCCCAATAAAATATCAACCTTATTATGGCTTAGGAATTACCTTTGAATTCATTTCTCAATCTCAATTAAACCAACTTTTAAACTTCAACAATATGAACTCAACAAAATGCCATTCGATTAAAGCTATTATAATAGTAATAAGCCTTTGTTTTTCTACTGCTATTTTTGCTCAATCAACTCAAAACCAAATTACACAAGGCCAAAAACTGCTTATCCATCAGGTATATTTTTGGATGAAGCCCAACATGAGTAGCGACCAAATTGCACTTTTTGAAAAAGGAGTAAAAAGCTTGCTTACAATAAAATCTGTGAAATTTGGAGATGTAGGCAAGCCTGCAAACACCCCCGTGAGAGCAGTAGTAGACAATTCATATAGCTATGCACTTACCGTAATGTACGATGATGTAGCGGCACATGATACTTATCAATCCGACCCCATTCACTTGCAATTCTTAAAAGATTGCTCCCAATTGTGGACCAACGTACAAGTTTACGATTCCTTCAGCATCAAATAATAAATTGAGAATGCCTATATAATAAAAAAGCCTTAGCAAATGCCAAGGCTTTTTATTACAAAATTGTAATTGAATAGCGATAAAACAGATTAAGCGCAATATTCATCGAAGGCAAGCATCAGATTTTCGGCTATAGCTTCAGCTGGGCGGCCTTCAATGTGGTGACGTTCTATCATGTGTACTAATTCCCCATCTTTAAACAAAGCAATAGAAGGAGAAGAAGGCGGATAAGGCAACATAAATTCTCGGGCTTTATTTACTGCATCTTTATCTACACCAGCAAACACAGTTGTTAAATGTGTTGGCTTGAATTTACTATTGGCAACGGCAAATTTCACAGCTGGGCGTGCATTTCTGGCTGCACATCCACAAACTGAATTTACTACCACAAGTGTAGTGCCTTTCTCATTCACCGCTTTTTCTACATTTGCAGCACTCGAAAGCTCTTCAAAGCCCACATCTGTAAGCTCTTTTTTCATCGGCAATACTAATTCTTCAGGATACATTGTTGTGTGTATTTATATTTTAAAATAGAATTTTGTTTGAATTAATCTAAAATTATAGGCTGGCTTCGGGTAAATACGTATTGCAAAACTAATACAACTAATCAACAGATTTACATAAATCCAAGTTCCAATTTAGCAGTCTCACTCATCATGTCTTGATTCCAAGGCGGGTCGAAAGTGATTTCTACATTTACATCGTTGAAAATACCCAATTCTATAATTTTGGTTTTCAATTCGCTGGGCAATTCCTGAGCCGAGGGGCAGGCAGGCGAGGTAAGTGTCATTGATACATAGCAGTTGTTTACCGGGAAAATATTTACCTCATAAATCAAACCCAGTTCAAAAATATTTACCGGAATTTCCGGATCGTATACTGATTGAGCCGCTTCTACTACTTTGTCTCTTTTCTGTTCGTCTGTCAATTGCAATTCTACTGTTTCCATTTTTATTGAAATATATCGTTCATTTCTAATGCTATACCAGTTTCACTATCGCTAATTAGCCCTTTTGTGAAAGTAGTTTGTTCTTTTTTTGAATTGAAAACCCAGACTGTTTTCGACATGGGTTCGATAATCCAAACCGAATTTACACCTAAATCAATGTATCTGTGCATTTTCACGAATAAATCGGCCAGTATTTGCGTAGGTGGTAAAATTTCAATGACAGCTATTGGTGCCTTAGTATATTTGATGGTTTTTTTACTGTAATCTATGGGCTGCTTTGGCAAAATGGAGATGTCTGGTGTCAGATATTCTCCTGAAAGATCTAAACTCAATTCTGAATGAATATTAAATCTGTCTCTAAATAATGTCATAAGTATAAAAGCAAGGTTTGCTTCTAATGCTGAATGTTCGAAACTTGGCATAGGTTTTCCTCTTTCTAATTCATAGGCTGATATTTCAATTACTCTAGTTTCCATATTGAATTACTATTTGAATATTTGCTCAAATTCTAGTTCTAAGCCTGATTCATGGTCGATAATTATACCTGATATGAAAGTTGTTTGTTCTTTATTACTATCGAACAAGAATACTGTTTTTGTTTGAGGAACAATAAGCCAATATGATTTCACACCCCCATCTATATATTTTTTCATTTTAATAATCAAATCTCCTAAGGCTTGTGAGGATGAAAGAATTTCAATTACCGTAAGCGGAACGATATAAACCATAGATTCGTCTTCTTCAAAATCCAAAACACCTTTTTTATAAATAGAAATATCAGGTACATATTTGCTTCCATTTAAAAAAATATCTAACTCACTTAAAAAATCAAACTCAAGGTTGTATTTATTTAGAAATAGTGCTCCTAAAAGTATTTGTATTCTGCTGTGTATTTTACTTGGCATAGGTTTTCCTCTTTCTAATTCGTAGTCTGATATTTCAATTACTCTTGTTTCCATAATTATATAATCTGTTACAATCCGAATTTACATTCTTAAAATGAAAAACAAAAGCAAATTAAGCAGCGAAGTCACAAGTTTTGCGATTTATACACCATAGCATCCAATTTCATTTGTTTCACCATTGCGAGTAATCCATTTGAGCGGGTTTGTGCCAAGTGTTGCATCAGCCCAATTTTATTCATGAAATCAAGATTGGAATTGATAATAGTATCAGGTTGTTGGCCTGAAAGTACTTTTATCAACAAACTCACCAGCCCTTTCACAATTACCGAATCGCTATTGGCAGTAAAGTAAACTACGCCATCTTTAAACTCCGATACCAGCCACACACTGCTTTGACAACCTTTAATTTTTCTCTCCGGAGTTTTGTATTCTTCACTTATTGGAGCCAGTTTTTTACCCAAGTCAATGATATATTCATATTTCTCATCCCAAGTTTCAAATAAAGAGAAATCTTCAACCAATTCATTTTCTATGCTTTGTATATCAATCATTCTAGTTTAAAACATAATTTACTTTGCCATTCTTAATACTTTTTCTATGCCTTTGCCTAGTTTATCAATTTCTGCTATGGTATTATACAAAGCGAAAGATGCTCTTGCAGTGCCTGGAATTTTAAATCTGTCCATCAAAGGCTGGGTGCAATGATGCCCAGTGCGTATTGCAATACCCTCGCTATCCAATATAATGCCGATGTCTTGCGGATGGATGCCTTCAATTACAAACGAACAAACGCTCACTTTTTCTTTGGCAGTGCCAATAATTTTTAAGTCTGGAAATGAAGTTAACATTTCTGTGGCATAGACTAGTAACTCATGTTCATGTGCTGCAATTGCCTCAAAACCAATACCTTCCATATATTCAATGCCTTTTCTTAAAGCTATGGTATCGGCAATGTTGGGCGTGCCGGCTTCAAATTTATAGGGCAAATCGTTGTAGGTGGTTTTAGCAAAACTCACTTCTTTTATCATTTCGCCACCGCCCATATAAGGTGGCATCTTTTCAAGCAGTTCTCTTTTACCGTACAAAACACCAATGCCAGTAGGTCCATAAAATTTATGTCCAGATAGGGCATAAAAATCAGCATCCAAATCTCTCACATCTATATGGCTGTGTGAGGCGGCTTGAGCACCATCTATCATTACCACAGCCCCAAATTCATGGGCTTTTTCTACCATTTCTTTTACCGGGTTTACTGTTCCCAATGCATTAGAAACATGCACTAACGATACAATTTTAGTTTTTGCAGAAAGCAGCTTTTCATATTCATCCATCAACAATTCCCCCTCATCATTGATGGGAATCACTTTCAAAACCGCTCCTCTTTCTTCACAAATCATTTGCCAGGGCACAATATTAGAATGATGCTCCATGGCGGAAATTATCACTTCATCACCTGGTTTTAGAAACGCTCTGCCATAGGTTTGAGCCACTAAGTTTACACTTTCAGTTACGCCTCTGGTAAAAATAATTTGCTCTGAAGATTCGGCATTGATAAATTCTCCGACTTTTTCCCTCGTCAATTCATATTCTGCTGTCGCTTTTTCTGCAAGGGTATGTATGCCTCTATGAATATTGGCGTTGATAGTTTCATAATAGCTTTTTATAGCTTGAATTACCGAATTTGGCTTTTGTGTGGTAGCTGCATTATCGAAATATACCAATGGCTTTCCATTAATTTTCTCATTTAAGATGGGGAAATCGCTGCGGATTTGATCAATATCATAAAGTAGTTGAGTCGCCAATGCCATAATTCAGAATTTTGATGCAAAAATAGATAATGTTTAGAATTTTTCTAAATAAACAACCAAGCATACTACTGTGTTCAAATCTTTATTATTATTTAATTTGAAAATCTAATCTTAATATTTCAAATAGATTAGCGTTGCCATTAAACCAACTCAGTTTTGTTGGTTCTAAATTATACACACCATATAAATGTTAAATAAAATGAAAAAACTAATTGTTTCCGCACTGTTAATTGCTAGTCAATATTTATTTGCTTCTACTTCTTTTGCCCAAGAGGGTAAAATGCCACCCGAAGAGAGGGCAGATAAAATGACTGAAAAAATGAAAACTGCTTTGAGCCTTACTGATGAGCAAAAAATGAAAGCAAAAGAGATAAATACCAAAACTGTGCAATCGCTACGAGAAATAAAAGACAAGTATAAAGCTCTTATGCAGGCAGATTTGAAAAAAATAGAAGATGAATCGGATTCACAATACAAACTATTACTTTCTCCTGATCAATATACAAAATATGTGCAACTGAAAGATGAAAGAAAAGATAAAATGAAAGAAAAGATTGGAAAGCGTAGAGATAAATAATTGGTATACCTAAAAACTCAATTTCCCACCAACATTTCTAATTAGGAGAAACAGGAATGAGGTTTAAAAAAGATATTGAGTTTTTAGATGCATCCTAATGTAAAACTGCCATTTTCTAGATATTTAAATAGAAAATGGCAGTTATTTTACTAGTATTATTGCAGACAACTTCCAAAAATGAAGTTGACAATTATTAGAGTTTGACAATTTTTTAATAGAGCATGAATCAAATTAAATACCTTAAGCAAAATCAAATAGATAAACTGCTTTGGGATAAATGTATTTCGACAAGTGCAAACAGTAGAATTTACGCTTATTCTTGGTTTTTAGATTGCATGACTGAAAATTGGGATGCTTTAATAGTAGGCGATTACGAAATTGTGATGCCATTGCCTTGGAAATCGAAATATGGTTTTAAATACATTTACCATCCTCCATTTATACAGCAATTAGGTGTGTTCTCATCTGGTCAAACTCCAAATATTTTTGAGTTTATTGCTGCCATTCCTAAGCATTTTATCAAAATCGATTACTTTTTTAGTTCTAATCACTTTGATATGCGTTGGGAAAAATATGCAAAGACAAAACAGAATTTTGTTTTAAATCTAAATCAGCCCCTTTCTGAAATAGAAAAAAATTATAAAGACTCGTTAAAAAGAAATTTGAAATCTGCCAGAAACAATGGCTGCAAAATTTCAAAACTAGGCATTGAAAACATTCCTTTGGTAATAGATATGTATAGAAATGCCTACGAGCAATTTTATACTCATTTTGATGACGATGTATTTAAGAGAATAAAAAATATGTTAGAGTGGTCTTTCAATATAGGCAGTGCTACCATTCATGCAATACAATTGCCGGACAATAACATAGTTGCTACTTATATAACCTTAAAAGACAATAATCGGGTATATTATTTATTTGGTGCCCCCAATAATGAAGGCAAACAGAGCAAATCAATTCCCTTTCTAATTAATGAAATCATTAAAGAATTTGCAGAATCGCATTTATTGTTTGATTTTGAAGGTTCTGAAATTCCATCTGTTGCCAGTTTTTATCAAAAATTCAACCCGCAAGTAGAGCACTATTACCAAGTAAAATATTTTAATTTATTGGGTTTTAAATTTAAAACTCAGTAATTGTTTTACTTTACTTTATCTCACCTCAAAATTAAACATCTCCCTTCCTTCTAGTTTTCCTAGAAGTCTGTCCCCAATTTTCACAGCCCCTACCCCGGCTGGTGTACCTGTAAATAGCAAGTCACCTTTTTTAATAGTGAAAAATTTGGAAATAAATGAAATCAAATAATCAATACTGAATACCATAGCTGATGTGTTGCCTTCTTGTCTTGACTCGTTATTTATAGTAAGAGAAAAATTTAGGTTACTCAAATTTCCAAACTCAGTTTTGGCAATAAACTCGGAAACGGGTGCAGAACTATTGAAACCTTTGGCCAATTCCCAAGGCAAGCCTTTGCCTTTCAGTTCGTTTTGCAAGTCACGAGCGGTAAAATCAATGCCCAACCCTATTTCCTGATAGTATTTATGGGCAAATTTTTCTTCAATGCATTTTCCTTCCCTGTCAATTTTTACTATCAGCTCTGTTTCGAAATGAATTTCTTTTGAAAATTCAGGATAATAAAAAGGCGAATTATCTTTTAATAAAGCCGTGTCAGGCTTCATAAAAATGACGGGAGTAGTGGGAACTTCGTTTTTCAGTTCTTTGGCATGGTCGGCATAATTTCGCCCTACACAGAAAATTTTCATTTATATTTCAGAAAATGAATTAAAATAGAGAGGTTTGGAATACTTAAGAAATCTTTATCATTTCTAGTTACAAGTTCAAAATCGTGGATTAAAGCAGTAGCGGCAATCACTACATCAGGGATTTTTAATCGGTAGTTACGCCTAATTTCGGCAGCTTTTAATATGATATTATTTGAGAGGACACACTCTTTTCCTTGATTAAAAAAAGTTGAGATAAATCCTATTTCTTCAATAGATAGCTTTGACAAACTCAGTGCTTCTATTTTAGATATTGAACTAAATCTAAATCCAGAAATGAAAATATTTTGAAAAAAACTTTCTAACTGATTTGGATAGCTTTTCTCTAGAAAATAGATAATGATATTACTATCTATAAGTTGGTGTTTCGCCATTCGTTTCTCATATTTTCATATTCCTTACAATTACACTTTCTTTCTCGCCTTGCTCGTTATAAATATATATCAAATCCATTTTATATACCATTTGATCATGCAATTTAGGAAATTATAAGTGCTATTAACTTCTTCATCAAAATTTCTTAATTTCGCAATATGGAAACGGCACAGGTTAAAAAAGACATCCGCAAGGCATCAGTTGAAGACTTAAAGCATTTTTTGGAACAAATGGATGAGAAGCCTTTCAGAGCCAAACAAATTCACGAATGGATTTGGGAAAAATCTGCACTCAGCTTCGATGATATGACCAATATTTCATTGAAAACCCGTGAGCAGCTCAATGAAACCTTTGTATTCAATGCCCTAAGTTTGCACAAAAAGCAAGTTAGTAATGACGGTACTATCAAATCTGCTTTCAAATTGTACGATGGAAATATCATAGAAAGTGTATTGATTCCTGCTGACGACCGTATGACAGCTTGCGTTTCTTCACAAGTGGGTTGCTCGCTCACGTGCAAATTCTGCGCGACTGGCTATATGGATAGAGTTCGCAATCTCGACCCTGCCGAAATTTACGATCAGGTAGTAGAAGTTCGCAGACAAGCAGAAGAAACATATCACAAACCGCTATCGAACATTGTTTTTATGGGTATGGGCGAACCATTGCTCAATTATGCAAACGTATTGAAATCAATCGAAAGAATTACTGCACCAAATGGCTTGAATATGTCTCGAAATAGAATTACCGTCTCTACAGCAGGCGTAGCAAAAATGATAGTAAAGTTGGCTGATGATGGCTTCAAATGCAAACTTGCGCTTTCGTTACATGCTGCCAATGATGAAAAACGGAATCAAATTATGCCCATTAACGAAAGTAATACTTTGGAAGCATTGGCAGAAGCGCTGAAATACTTTTATGCAAAAAATGGAAATAGGCTCACTTATGAATATATAGTGTTCAAAGATTTCAACGATACACTAAAAGATGCCGAAGATTTGTTGAAGTTTTCAAAACACGTGCCTTGCAAAATAAATATTATAGAATATAACCCGATAAGCGAAGCTGAATACAAAAATTCTGACGATGATAAGCTGGGGAAATTCAAAAATTATCTAGAAAACCGAGGTGTAAACGTTACCATTCGCAGAAGTAGAGGCAAAGACATAGATGCAGCCTGCGGACAATTGGCTGGGAAAAACTAATAGATATGAATTTTAAGAGTCGTTTTTTTACCTACTATGAAATCTAGGGAATATGCAAATACTTAAGATTAATTCAGCTACAAGTTTGGCAATTGTTCAAGTACTTATAGCTACGTTAATATTGCTTATTCCCGCACTTTACAATGGCTACCCTTTTGTCGATTGGGACTCCGGCACTTATATAGGTAGCGCAATGTTCCCCAATGTGCCTGCTGATCGACCTGCAGTTTACGGTTGGCTTATTATTCGTAAATCATCATGGTTCGATACCTTATGGTTAGTAATTATTTTTCAAAATTTAGTTTTAGCGTATCTTTTAAGAAAATTCTATTCACTTATATTTTCGAATAATATAACCCTATTTATTCCTTTCATTGCAGTAATCACAGCCTTTACAAGCGTTGGTTGGTATTCCAATCAGATTATGCCCGATATTTTCACCCCAATTTTGGTGCTTTCATTTCTATCGTTGCATATCAATAAAAATCAATCTATTGCTGAACAATTGCTGCTAGTAACCATAATGGCAATTAGTACAGCAGTTCACAGTTCCAATTTGTGGATATTATGCCTTATTCTCATTGGCTTTTTATTAATTAACTCTTTAATTTTTAAAAAAGCATTCTTTTTTAAAACCTATTTATTAGGATTATTTGCTGTATTTCTGGGTATTTTATTAACATTAGGAATACATTTTAAAATAGAAGGAAGATGGGTTTATTCAAAAGGAGCCCACGTATTCCTAATGGGTAAAATGCTAGATTTAGGTGTTTTGGAAACATTTCTTTATGAGTATCCTGAAGCAGCAAAGTACAATTTATATCAGTATAGAGATTTTTTTAAAGCAAACACGCATAGAAATTTTTTATTTGATGAAGAAAGTCCACTTTACAAATCTGGAGGTTGGGAAGCCACCAAACCTGAATACATATCAATTTTGAAGGATATTTGTACTAAACCTAAACTGGTATACCTAATCATTAAAAATACAACAGTGTGTGTTATTTCTCAATTGTTTCAAAATGAATATAAAATTCCTGAAGGTGTCGTTTTTAAAGAGAATGTATGCCCTCCTACGTACATGATCAACCGCTTCTTTCCTCACGAAGCCAAATCTTATTTATATTCCCGTCAAGCACATAATCTTTGGAATCAAACCCTAGATTTTTCGATAATAAGCGTGATAAATTATTTTGTTTTTATCTGTTCTGGTATTTTCCTTGTTTGCTTTTACACATTTGCATCAATTAGAGCCTTGTTTAATACTGGTAAAATAGAATTATTAGCCTATGTTTTAATAGCTATTGTGTCTAATGCTATCGTTACCGCAAGTCTAGCTAGTGTTTGCTACAGATTTCAATCCAGAATTAGTTGGCTACTGCCCACTATGCTTTTACTATTTATTTTTAAAAAGTTAAATGGCAAACCAATAAAAATTTTCACTACAGAATAATATCTTGTTTTGGTGTAACGTTGGTTTCGAATTAAATAACCTTTTCAAATGATAATCAATTTCAAACACATTCAATTAATATTCGATTTGATTTTTGTATTTGAATTCTAATAATATCTTTGCACGGCTTTTATAATATTAATCAAAATATTAACATTCTATTAACATCTAATTACTTCTTTTGTAACCAGTTAACTTAATAACTTCTAATTTCGATTCGACAATGGCAGAAAAAAAACAAGAATCTAAGGCAGGTTCTATCTTCGCAGGAGCAACAATCATTATTTGTATCATCGTAGCTCAAATCATTTTCCGTACCGTTATGGGTAACGGAGCAAATTTTGAAGGTGGCGATAGTGCCAATCACCCAATCCCGGGCAACTACTTGGGAATAGTATTTAAAGGCGGTGAAATTGTACCATTTCTAATGGCTTTTTTCCTAATCGTTTTTACTGTTTCTATTGAGCGTGTGCTTACCTTAGGCAAAGCCAACGGTACAGGTTCTGTTGAAGCTTTTGTATTGAAAGTAAAAAATTATTTGTCAAATGGTCAGATTGATGAAGCCATTGCAGATTGCGACAAACAAAAAGGATCTGTTGCCAATGTAATTCGTGCTACTTTGTACACTTATAAAGACATGATTTCTGAAACTGCTTTTGATAAAGAACAAAAAGTAGCTGCTATCCAAAAAACTACTGAAGAATCTACTTCATTGGAATTGCCAATGTTAGAAAAAAATCTTGCCATATTATCTACTTTAGGTTCTGTTGCTACACTGGTAGCTCTTTTAGGGACCGTAATCGGAATGATCAAAGCCTTCGCTGGTATGTCGCAAGCTGGTGCTCCTGATTCTACTGCACTTGCCAATGGTATCTCTGAAGCCTTGATTAATACAGCTATCGGTATTGGTACTTCCGCAATTGCCATTATCTGTTACAATTATTTCACCAGCAAAATTGATACTTTGTCTTACAGTATCGATGAAGCGGGGATGTCAATCGCTCAGACTTTTGCTGCTAAACATAAATAAGGCTTTAAGATTTGGTTTCTGATTAAGAAACCAAATCTTAAATTCAAAATTTAAAAATCGAAATCTCTTCCAAATGCCTAGAGTTAAAGTAAAAAGAAAAGGTGTAGCCTTAGATATGACTGCCATGTGTGATGTAGCTTTCTTATTGCTTACATTCTTTATATTGGCCACTACCTCAAAACCTGCAGAAGCAGTGGTAGTAGATACCCCAACATCTATTTCTCAAACCAAACTTCCAGAATCTAATATTATTCTTATTTCTGTAAGTAAAGATGGTAAAGTATTTTTTGGCATAGATGGTCAAGCCACTAGAATAGATGTGCTTGAGCGTATCGGCACTCAAAAAAGCATTCAGTTTACTGAAAAAGAGAAACTAGCCTTTTCATTGATGGATAGTTTTGGATTGCCCTTAAATCAAATCAAATCTTTTTTGAGTAAAGAAGCTAGTACACGAAACAAGATTGAGCAACCGGGAATCCCTGTAGATTCGGCCTCAAACGAATTGCAAGATTGGTTGTTGAACGGAAGGTATTCTAATACCAAAGTTCGTATCGCGATTAAAGGCGAT
The DNA here is from genome assembly GCA_964565665.1 of uncultured Bifidobacteriaceae bacterium. Taxonomy (GTDB): domain Bacteria; phylum Bacteroidota; class Bacteroidia; order Cytophagales; family UBA9547; genus CAZMFZ01. The sequence continues at coordinate 19,279 of CAZMFZ010000068.1, forward strand.
AGAGGTGCTGATTACAAGGTAATGAAAAGAGTGATTGCTACACTTCAAGATCAAAATATAAACAGATTTAATTTGGTAACTGGCTTGGAGGCAAAACCAGAAGGTTCTGCTTCTGCTGAATAAAATCAGTTCTAAAAAAATATTTTCTAACCATAAATAATTACTGACATACTATGGCAGATATGGGCGATGGTGGCGGTGGCCACGACAAGAAAGGCAAAAAGAAAAAAGGTTCTCCCAGAGTCGACATGACTCCAATGGTAGATTTAGGTTTTTTGTTGATTACGTTTTTCATGCTTACTACTACATTGAGCAAACCGCAATCAATGGAGTTAAACATGCCAGATAAAACAGATAAATCGGAGCAACAACCTACCAAGGCTTCCCACTCACTTACTGTTATTTTGGGCAAAGACGATCAAGTATTTTATTTCGTTGGTACTCCGAAAGATGCCAAAGAAGGAGATTTATTGCAGAAAACCGACTTTTCATCTGCTGGAATTAGAAAGGTAATCCTTGACAAAACCAAAGAAATTGGTGGAGATGAGAAAGGTATTCCAATGATAGTAGTAGTAATCAAAGCCATGGACGATTCCAAGTATAAAAACATGGTTGATATATTGGATGAAATGCACATTACCAATTCAAAAAGGTATGCAATTGTAGATTTATTGCCTGAAGAAATCGAACTCACAAAAAAGTTTGACATTTAATATAAACTTAAAATGGCTGATTTATTATTTAAAAGATCATGGACTGACGTCATATTCCTAGGGAAAAATCAGGAATATGGGGCTTATGAGCTTAGAAAAGATTATAACAAGAATATTAATAAGGCTTTGATTATTGCAGTAGTTGTTTTTTCTACTTTAATATCAATTCCCGTTATTTTGACTATCCTAAATTCTGGTAAAGTAGAAGAAGAGGAAAACGTAACTGTAAACCTCGAACTTTTGCCTCCTCCCCCAGTCGACCCCAACACACC
>CAZMFZ010000069.1:0-7008 GCA_964565665.1 uncultured Bifidobacteriaceae bacterium
GGCAATGGATTTGTACTCATGAGCATTGTAGTTTTATCGCTCATTTTGGGCTTTATCAATATTTTTCTTTTTAGTGAAGATAAAATTATTGAAAATAAAAATCATGTAAGTATTTCAACTCTTCAATCTTCCAATGTAGAGGAAGAAATAAATGAACAAATCAAAAATAAATACGATGATAAAATTTCCGATATCAGCAATAGAATAAATTTAGAAATCAAAAAGCAAACCAACGAAAATGCCAAAGTAGAAAAGGCTTTGTGGAGTTTGTGCAATGAATTTGAATTGAGCCAAGGCTTGGCTTATGTGAAAGTTGAAAATGTTGAAGAAGAAATTTTACAACTCAAATCGACTTACGCTTTTATAGGGTCGCTTGAAAACATCAATCGCATAGAAATTGGCATAGGGCTCAATGGACAAGTAGCCAAATCAGGCACATTTGTTTATCTGAAAGATGTACCGAAGGGCTATATGAAAATAGTGTCGGGATTGGGCGAAGTATCACCCGATTTTTTACTGATAATTCCTATTTCCAAAGCCGATAAATTAATTGGCTTGGTAGAATTGGCAGGCTTAGGTCAATTGAATTCAGAGGAGGTGAAAACAGTAAAAGAGATGTCGCAGAAAATATTTACTACAATTCTATAATTATAGGTCAATAATATGAAAGTAAAGTTTAGCATAAAACTCAAAATGTTTGTGGGGCTTTTTGTGGTAATGGTTGGCTTGTTAATCTATTCCTACCTCAATATCAGCAAGTTATACGAGTTTAAACAAACCGTTTCAAATTCCTATACAAGCACCGAACATCTCATTTCTGTCACCAATACTCTTATTCAAAGCACCATTACTTTCAGTATTGCCATGATTTTTGTGGGAATGCTTGTAGTCTATATGCTTGCTGTAAGCATCACAAACCCAATCAACTATCTTAAAAACACCCTTCAAAAGCTAAGTAAAAGAGAACTTACAGATATTTCTGCACGCAAACTTTCTAATGATGAAATTGGGGAAATGCAAACAGCCATTTACGAATTGGTTGAAAACCTCAAGGACACTGCACAGTTTGCCGTAAAAATTGGAAATGGAGAACTCGATGCGAAATTCACCCCTTTAGGAAATGACGATGTGCTGGGTCATGCTTTGCTCAACATGCGTACCAATTTGCAAGATGCATCTTTACGTGATGATGAAAGGAATAAAATAGTGCTTTGCAACTCTGAAGTAGGCAATATTTTGCGTGCCCACAACCAGCTCGACACCATGGGCGATGATTTGCTACCGTATCTCTGCGATAAAATTAATAGCATTCAAGCCGCATTATACATAGTTGATGAAGAGCAGGGAGGCAATCAAATCATCAAATTGACTAACACCTATGCTTACAACAAGAAGAAAACCCTAAAAAAGGAGTTCAAATTTGGAGAAGGATTGGTAGGGCAGTCTGCAATAGAAAAATTCATGGTGTTTCGAACTGAAATTCCAAGAGATTATGTAAGTGTAACTTCCGGCCTGATTGGTGAGCAACGCCCACAGTGTTTGCTCATTATGCCATTGATTACCAATGAAAAAGTATATGGATTGGTGGAGTTTGCCTCAATTTATAAGTTTAGCAATCTTGAAGTAGAAATCGTAAAAGATGTAAGCGAAATCATTGCCCAAACTATTTTCAATTTGCAAGTAAATGAGCGTACCGGTCGGTTGCTCGATGAATCGCAACGCATGAGTTCGGAATTGAAAGAGCAATCGGTGATTCTGCAACAAAATGCAGAAGAAATGCATGCTACGCAAGAAGAATTGCAAAGAACCAACCATCAATTAAATCTACAAATTGAAGAAGTAAATAATTCGCAGAAACGTATTCATGCACTGCTTGAAAACTCATCTGAAGTAATTACAATATGTAATGAAGATGGCAAAATCACCTATGTAAGCCCATCTGTAACACCAATTTTAGGCTATTCGCCCGAAGAATTAATTGGCACAAACGATACGGTGCGTATCATTGATAAAGGAGTGGACGATTATAGGAAAATGTTCTTAGCTCTTATCAAATATCCAGAAAATAATATCACCATTGAATATTTATACAAGAAGAAAAACAAAGAAGAAATATTTCTTGAAGTATCGGGCAAAAACCTAATTAAAGACCCTGCAATAGCTGGTATAGTGTTAAATACGAGAGACATTACAGAGCGTAAACTGGCCGAAAAGGAATCAAGAATGCGTAGCCAAATGCAATCATTGTCAGAAAATTCACCTGATTTGATTACACGATTAAATAAAGATGGCAAAATATATTATATCAACCCTACCATTGAAAGGCTAACTTCTAAAAAGCCAAAGCAATTCCTCCAAAAGTCTATTTTTGAATCAGAACTAAATGAATCGGTAGTAAGTGCTTGGGAAGAATTGATTGCAGATGTACTCAAAAACAAAGAAAAAGTGCAAGTTGAAATGTCGTTTCCCACTACAGATGGCAGTTTGGTGATGAATGTAAATGCCATTCCGGAATACAACGATGATAAATCCGTAGAGTCAATTTTATTGGTATCAAACGACATTACTGAACGGAAAAAAGCCGAATTAGAAATACAAGCTAAGAACAAAAAAATCACAGAAAGTATAAATTATGCCCAGCGAATTCAGGTTGCCATTTTGCCAGATCAGTTGCGTGTACGCGAGTTGTTTCCCGATTATTTTATGCTGTATAAGCCACGCGATGTAGTAAGTGGCGATTTCCCTTGGTTTGTTGAAAATGGTGATGATGTATATATCGCAGCCGTAGATTGTACAGGACATGGTGTGCCTGGAGCCATGCTTTCATTAATTGGGTATTTTCTTTTGAATGATATTGTAAAAAGTCAGAAAATTTCCCAGCCAGGTCAGATTCTTGATTTGCTCGATAGTGGGGTTACACGCACCTTAAAACAAGACACAGAAGGCAATGAAATGAAAGATGGCATGGATATTAGCTTATGTAAAATTAATAAAAAGTCAGGAACTTTAGAATATTCAGGGGCTCACAGACCACTTTATCAGCTTCGCAATGGAGAAATTTTAGAATACAAAGGAGATAAATTTCCAATTGGAGGTGGAATTTTCAAAAATCAAACTAATTTTACCAATCATCAGATTGAGGTTAAAAAAGGCGATTCCTTTTTCTTCTGTTCAGATGGATTTCCAGATCAGTTTGGCGGGCCTGACAATAGAAAGATAGGCCCGGCAAGAATTAAGGCAACCATTACTGACAATGCTAACGTAAAAGACTTTAATAAAATGTACGATGTGTTTGACGACCTTTTCGTTACTTGGAAAGGCATAAGCAAACAAATGGATGATGTTTTATTAATTGGATTAAGATTTTAAACTTGACATCAACTCGCAAATTATAATTCCCGTTATGGATAATTCATTGTATTACATCTTTGACCTTCACAAAACCCTCTCGGCTCAGAACATTATCCTTGTATATGAGGGTGAATTCACACAAGAAATCACCAAGTCGGTGCTTTCAATGGCTGAAAAAAACATGGAATCAGTAAATGAGGAAGTGTCAATTAAGAAAAAAGTATTCAACGTAATGGTAGAATGCCTTCAAAATATATGCAAGCACTCAGAAGAGTTTGGCTCTAATAATGACGAATTCAACACTGCCGTCTTTATGATTGGCAAAGAAAATAACGAATACAAAATCACTTCAGGCAATGTGATATACAACGATAGGGTAGATATTGTAAAGAAAAAATTAGACCAAATCAACTCTTTAGACAAAGAAGGATTAAAAGAATTGTACAAAAGCACACTTTCATCTACTGAATTGTCTGATAAAGGTGGGGCTGGCTTAGGCTTTATAGATATGGCTCGCAAATCTGGGCAAAAGCTAGATTACGATTTCCATAAAATGAACGATGAAATTTCGTTTTTCGCACTTCAATCTAAAATTTCAAGAGCCAAATTGTTTGGCGAATAATCAATTTTAAACCGACAACAAACATTAATTTCATAAAAAGTTATGACAAACATTAATTTAGAAGGCACAGAAGACACCCCTAAAATAATTCTTGACGGCACAAACAATATTTTTGAAATCTCTGGCCGCTCGCTTCCCGAAGATTGTGCTCAATTTTATAAGCCAATATTAGATTGGCTTGATGCTTTTACACCTACAGGTGCGTTAAATTTCGTTTTCAAACTCGATTATTTCAACACAGCCTCATCAAAGTTAATTTTAGATATTTTGAATAGACTTGAAAAAATCAAAAATAAAGGAAAAGAGGTGAAAATTCTTTGGTATTTTAGTGAAGACGATGAAGATATGCAAGAGGCAGGAGAAGAGTTTTCAGAATTGGTAGAAGTGCCATTTCAGTTGGAATCATATTAGTTTAAGACTTAAGATTTTAGACTTTAGGCATTGACTGTTGATTTGTCTAAAGTCTATTTTTCTTTTATCTAAAGTCTAAAAAAACATGAGTGAAGAGATATTAAAGGCCTTAATGCAGTTGTTTGCCATCATCACCAAACAAGATGAAGGGGCAAGTGCCAAGGAAAAACTTTTTGTAGAGACTTTTTTAAAACAACAGCTAAATGCTGAAATGGTAAGTTCCTATTTGGAGCTTTATCAAGGATTTCTAGGCGAAGGACAACAGGAAGGGGCAGAAGAAGAAACTAAAAAACGCAAGCTTACCTCTGTCAAAGATTCGGTAAAAACCTTATCTATTTGCAAGAAAATTAATAAAACGCTTACCCAAAAGCAAAAAATAATTGTTCTCATCAGGCTTTTTGAATTGATAGATTCAAATACAGCATCAGACGAGTCAAGTTCAATCAATCAAAGACGTGAAATAATTAATACTGTAGCCACAGTATTTAATATTGAGGCTGAGGAATTTAAAAATATTGAGATTTTTTGCCAAGAAGAAAGATTATCTTCCCTAATAGAAAATCCCGATATTCTTCTTGTAAACGAAACCCTAGTCCCAGTTGAAAACGGTGCTAAAATCATCAATACAGAGATTACAGGCACTTTAGGATTGCTTCGCATTCCTTCAGAAGATATGTATTTTTTGCGTTACTTGGGCAAGGATATTATTATTCTGAATGGATTGCCAATCAATAAGAGCCAAATAAACTTATTTGCTTATGGAAGCACCATCAAATTTCCTCATGGCGAACCTATTTACTATAGCGACATCCATGCTCAATTTTTAGCAAGTGCTGATATCGCCAAAATATCATTTGAAGCAGAAGGCATTAGCTTTAAATTTCCCAATGGCACAGTTGGACTTAAGGAAATTAATATAAGTGAAGGTCCAGGCAAACTCATTGCGATTATGGGTGGTAGTGGGGCAGGGAAGACCACACTGTTGAATGTGCTTGCTGGATTAGAATTGCCATCTGACGGCATTATTAAAATAAACAGCCTTGATGTAAGCCGAGAAAAAAAGAAAGTAGAAGGTGTAATTGGCTATGTTGCTCAAGACGATATTCTTTTTGAAGAACTTACGGTTTATCAAAATTTGTACTTCAATGCAAAATTGTGCTTTGCGGATTATTCAGAGCAAGAATTAGAAGATGCGGTTACAAAAACACTCAAAAGCCTTGGCTTATATGACATAAGAGAAATAAAAGTTGGTAATGTACTAAATAAGAAAATAAGTGGCGGGCAGAGAAAACGACTCAATATTTCACTTGAATTAATAAGAGAGCCAAGCATTTTATTTTTAGATGAGCCAACATCTGGTTTATCCTCACGCGATTCGGAGAATGTGATTGACCTTTTGAAGGAACTCACTTTAAAAGGTAAGCTAATATTTGTAGTAATACACCAGCCTTCATCCGACATCTATAAAATGTTTGATAAAGTAATCATTTTAGATGTTGGTGGCTATCAGATTTACAATGGCAATCCTGTACAGGCAGTTACGTATTTTAAGAAATTAACAGACCAAATAAATGCTGAAGAGGGTCAATGCCCGCATTGTGGTAATGTGAATCCAGAGCAAGTATTCAATACAATCGATGCCAAGGTAGTAGATGAATATGGAAATTTAACAGAACTAAGAAAAGTGTCACCAAAAATTTGGAGACATTATTTTCAAGAGCATGTAAAGATTGAAAAGGCTGAGCAAATCAATGAAGCGCCTCCTAAATCATTGAACTTGCCAGGGTTTTTCACGCAATTGTTTGTCTTTACCAAGCGAGATGTACTCTCTAAATTAAGCAATACCCAATACTTACTCATCAATTTGCTGGAGGCTCCACTTTTGGCCTTTATTCTTTCTTTCATCATTCGCTATACTGACGACCCTCAAGGCGGTTATTTCTATGGAAATAATGAAAATATTCCAGCATTCATTTTTATGTCCATTATTGTGGCGTTGTTTATGGGACTAACTGTGAGTGCAGAAGAAATAATAAGAGATGCCAAGATATTAAAAAGAGAAAAATTCCTCAATTTGAGTCGATTGGGCTATATATCTTCTAAAATTATCATTCTTTTTACATTATCTGCGATTCAAACTTTACTATTTACAGTAATCGGCAATGCCATTTTAGGTATTCATGAAATGAATATGATGTATTGGATTATGTTATTCACTCTTTCCTGTACAGCAAATGTAATCGGCCTCAATATATCTGCTACTTTCAACTCAGCAGTTACTATTTATATTCTTATTCCAATTTTGCTCATTCCTCAAATGGTACTTTGTGGAGCCATTTTTAGCTTCGATAAGCTTAACAGAGCAGTTGGTAGCAAAGAAACTGTGCCTATTATTGCGGATGTAATGGCTTCTAGGTGGGCATTTGAAGGCTTGGCCGTCACCCAATTTAAAGACAATAAATTTGAAAAAGCCTTTTTTGATTTTGAAAAAAAGGAAAGTGAATACGATTATAAAAGTGTGTATTGGGCACCTAAAATGCTTGTAAAGTTGGATGATTGCAAGAAGCTTCTTTCAAAGGGTAAATTAGATACAAAAGAAAATGAAAAGCTTAGTTATACTATTC
>CAZMFZ010000069.1:7018-20262 GCA_964565665.1 uncultured Bifidobacteriaceae bacterium
AACTTATTAAAAATGAATTAGTTAAAGAGCTTTCTATAAATAAAAAGTTTAACTTCGACCCAGAAGATATTAAAGGCAGTTTTGCCAAATTTGATTTGCGATCGGTTGACTATTTGAAAAACGTAGTTACTATTATTCAAGACAACTATATAGCTCAATACAATGATGTGAATAATAGAAAGGATGCAGTAATGAGTAAATTTATGGTTGATAATGCTAAGCAAGAATTATTCAACAAAACCAAAAAAGAGTTTTACAATGAATCTTTGGCTGATATTGTAAAAAAGCAAACTGCGAAAAATAAAATACTAGAATACGAAGGCAAATTGCTTCAAATGAAAGATCCAATTTTTAAAGACCCAATCAGGCATGAAAATCCATTGAATTATAGAACTCATTTGTATTCGCCTTTCAAATATTTTGCAAATAATAAATATGACACCTTTTGGTTTAATGTAACCGTAATATGGATTATGACATTTGGCTTTGTATTGACACTTTATTTCGAAACATTCAAAAACTTATTGAACCTAAATAAATCTTTTCAAGTATTAAGGTCTAAGTTTATCAAAAGAAAAATTTAGGATTTTGTAAATACCTTTCAATTAACCATTTTTACATCTCATTTAGATTATAATGAAAAAAGAATTTTTAAAATTAGTGATTGTAGCTTTGGGTTTCATAATGGCATCCTGCGGTTCTGAAAAGAAATCTGGCGATGAATTTAGTGAAATCGGCAGGGCAGACTCTTCTGGTCAAATCAACGAAGCTACTTCCGAATTGGCCATTGAGGTAATAAAATCAATACCGCCACCAGTAGAGATGTCTACCATTATAAAAAGTACAGGGGCAAGTTATAATTCCGACATTCTTAATGCCACCGAGAATTATGACAAGTACAATACCAATTTTCTAAAATCAGTTAATTTGGGTATTTACGGAGCCGATTTGGGCTACATCAATATTTACAACCATAAAGAAGATGCCCTTTCGTATTTGAACACTGTAATAAAACTCTCTGAAGATTTGAAAGTGGGGCAGTTTTTTGATTTTGAAACTATAAAACGTATAGCAGACAACAACAATAATCTTGATTCGCTCGTGAACATTACCACAAGCAATTTCGAGAAAATGAATAATTACTTGCAGGAGCAAAACAGGAGCAACATCAGCATGTATATACTTACTGGTGGCTGGCTAGAAGCTTTGAATGTGGCAAGTAAAGTAGGTTTGGCAGAGAAAAGTCAGCCGCTTTTCGATAAAATTGGAGAGCAAAAAATTGTGCTTGATCAAATATTACTATTGCTTTCATTTTATAAAAGCGATCCAAATGCTACTTCTCTTTCAAAAGATTTGACAGATTTAAAAAATGTGTACAATGACGTAAAAATAGAAACTGTATATGCTGAGCCTACCATGGTAGAGGAAAATGGTGTGCTTGTAGTAAGGGATAATTCAAAAACAAATATCATTATCTCTGAACAAACAGTAGCTAAAATATTAAATACTGTAATTAAAATAAGAACTAAGATAATCGGCTAGTTTTTCACCTGATTGAAACACAAATCAAATATGAATAAAATACTCACAACATTGGCTATATCAATTTCATTGCTAATGATAAATCAAATAAGCTTTGCACAATGCAATACCGACCCAATGGTGCAAAAATGTTCGGGTAAACTTGGTGATTTCACTTTTTTGAAAGTGTATAAAGTAGATAAACCTGCAGGAGAACAAGTAGAATATTCTTATGTATTCTCGGGTAATACTTCTTATATTATCTCGCTTTGTGATGATAAGGGGTCAGATTCCGGTTTGGAAGTGAGCCTTTACGATTCTAATAGAAAGCTAGTGAGTTCTAACAAATTGAATGGTAAAGTTTATCCTGCCATTACATACAGTTGTAAGAGTACAGGTATATACTATATGACTTACACCCTTGCCGATGCCACTTGTGGGGTAAGTGTGTTAGGGTTTAAGAAATAGATCTTCATCTTATACTATGTAAAAAGCCTATAGAGCTACTCTATGGGCTTTTTTGTTGTCTTATTTTGTAAAATAGATAAACTAAAAGCTATAAATTGAAAATAGCAATTTACAGTGTAAAATCGCAATAAATTTGATTTCGAGATTTCATGGTATAGTTTTTTAGAAGATTAGATTTAAAGTACCATATATTTCAAAATATAAACTCAAATGTTTGAAGATCTTTTAACTGCTAAAGCTTTAGTAAGCCTACTCACCCTTACGCTACTTGAAATTGTGTTGGGTATTGACAATGTAATCTTTGTGTCGATACTAGCCAGCAAACTTCCTATTAAAGACCAAAGTAAGGCTAGGAACTTAGGTATTGGTTTATCGCTCGTTGCACGCATAATACTACTATTGGGTATCACCTGGATAATCGGGTTGAAGCAAACTTTATTTACAATCTTCAATCTTGACATATCAGGTAAAGACTTGATATTGCTTGCAGGGGGTCTATTTCTTATTGCCAAAAGCACAACGGAAATACACGGAAAGCTTGAAGGAGAGGATATTGATAAAACACCCACCAATAATACTGCCCATACATTTCGAACTATAATTATTCAGATTATATTGCTTGATATGGTGTTTTCCTTCGATTCCATTCTCACGGCAGTGGGTATAGCCGACCAAATCCTAGTAATGATAATTGCAATCGTAATTTCCATGGCAATAATGCTAGGTTTTTCAAAAACAATCAGTGATTTCATAAGTCGCCACCCTACTATGAAAATGCTGGCTTTATCTTTTCTAATAATGATAGGAGTATTGCTAGTTGTAGAGGCTCTGCACGTGCATATTGATAAAGGGTATGTGTATTTTGCTATGGCGTTTGCTTTAGGGGTAGAATCTTTGAATTTAAGTCTGAGAAAAAAATCTAATCCAGTAAAATTGAAATCAAAATGATGGATTTTAGTCCTGAAAATAAAACGATTGCTATTCAGCATCGTAATTCACCCTTTTATTGAGGCTTCTGCCTAGGGTAATTTCATCAGTATATTCCAGCTCGCTGCCCACAGCTATGCCTCTGGCAATGGTGGTAATTTTTAGTTGATATTCTTTTAACTTTTTTGATATGTAAAAAGCCGTAGTGTCGCCATCTATGGTTGGGCTAAGGGCAAGTACCAATTCCTTCACATCACTGTTTGGGAATTTTCCAAAAAGCTGTTCCATTTTCAAATCGCTTGGTCCAATACCATTGATTGGAGAAATTACCCCACCCAATACAAAATAAATGCCTTGGTATTGTGCAGTATTTTCAATGGCTATCACATCGCGGGTATCTTCAACTACACAAATTATAGATTTATCTCTTCTTGCACTTGTGCAAATATTGCAAAACAAATCATCGGAAATATTAAAGCAATTGGAGCAATATTGCGTTTTTTGCTTTAGGTTAAGAATGGCTTCTGCCAAGTTGAGCGAAACCTGCTGATCTTGTTTCAATAAATGAAGAGCCAATCGCAAGGCTGTTTTTTTGCCAATTCCTGGTAAGTGGGCTATTTCTGTTACTGCTTCTTCTATTGATTTTGAGGGGTATTGCATTCGAATTATGAGTGAATTGAACTTACTGAGTAATTATTTCACAAATGTAAAATTACAGAATTGACAATAAATGGGATTCAATAAAGCAATTTCATTTCTTAAATAGCTCATCGGGTAATCATATTGTTATGGTTCATTATTCCCTGATTTAGATTATTTTTACCCAAAATTCACCATCTTAAAGCTTACTTATGCTAAAATCAATGACAGGCTTCGGCACTGTAATAATTGAAAACGATAGCCTTTCTATCATCGTAGAGGTGAAATCAATAAATTCTAAGTCACAAGATTTCTCTTTCAAATTGCCTAGAATATTTCAAGATAAAGAAGCGGAGGTAAAAACATTTCTCGGGCAAACTTTGGAACGTGGCAAAGTGAGCATCAGTATTGATTTTTCAAAAACAGGATCTATTAAGCCTAAACTTTCTGTGAATTCAGAAATTTTCAAGGCATATTATGAAGATTTAAAGCGAAATGCTGACATGGTAAATGCAGATACGCATGAGCTGCTTAGAATAGTTGCTTCGCTACCTGAGGTGTATGATGTAGAAAAAACAGAAGGTGAAACGCAACACGAATGGGAATTGGTGTTTGGAGCCATTAAAGAGGCAGTAAAAAAATGTGATGAATTTCGTGCAGCAGAAGGTGGCACGCTTCAAAAACAAATTGAAAGCTATATCAATTGCATTGTGGAACTATCAGGTAAAATAAATGAGCAAGACCCAATTAGACTTGATAGAATTAGAGAGAGAATTCGCGAACGTGTGCAAGAGCATTTGAAAACCAAAGAAATAGACGAAGCCAGATTTGAACAGGAATTAATTTATTATATTGAGAAATTAGATATTACAGAGGAAAAAGTACGACTCAAGAGCCATCTTGATTATTTTATTGAAACCATGCACAGCCCAGAAGCCAATGGCAAAAAACTGGGATTCATTGCTCAAGAAATTGGCAGGGAAATCAATACTACAGGCTCGAAAGCCAACGATGCCCAAATACAACGCTGGGTGGTAGAAATGAAAGATGAGTTGGAAAAAATTAAAGAGCAGACTTTGAATATATTGTAAATGTTGCCGCTTTAATCTAAATGGCATTGCATCTAGATATAAAAAGTATAAAGTCCGAATCCCATTATATTGAGATTCGAACTTTTTTATGTTTATTTTTACACGTTTGTTTTTGCTGTAAATATTTGGACGAAATAAGCTTTGTACACAAAAGCCAAATAGCCAAGCAAACCTATAATTACTAAGCTGATGGGTAACCCACTTCGCTCGAGAAATAAGTGAAATAAAAATATATTTACACTTATGGGTGTCAACAAAGTGAGAGCCAATGGCACAAAAAAGCCAGAAATTAATGCCATTCCCGCTACTACTTCACATAATTTTAAAAATTGGAAGAAATAGCCTGAGCCTACTAAACCACCTATAAAAACGCCTGCCGATTCGTTGATGGGTGGTTGGGGTAGAAAATTCAGGAAACCATTCAAGCCAAATACAAAGAAAATAATGCCCAGTGCTACGCGGGCTACGATATTGGGTAGTTTGCTATTCATGTTTGTATGTTTAATGGTGAGAAGATAATTTTAGTACGTACATCATTCAACTAAGTTGAAAATCTATACCTTGAGCTAATAATAACTTAATACACCTTTTTACTTTTTCAAATAGTATTCCTACTACTTCATTGAAAATCAATTATCAAATCTGATTAAATGAGAAAACACAGAGGAATGTTATTATATAAACCTTTCCCTTGCCTTGGCACGTCTTCACGTTACAACATATTCCAATTGCTCGCTCAGGTTTACAACCTTTGCCACTTCTAGGTTAGCTTAATGAAAATATCATTAAAAAGTAAATACCCAAAATAGCAAGTATAACGCCATCCAAATAAAATCCATAAAATGCCAATAGATACTGAGCAAATCTAAAAGCATATATTCATAAGGGTCGGTAATGTAAACCAAGTTTTTTACTGTATCTCTATTGGCAGCGAATGCCCTAAAATACACAAATAGAAAAAAGATAATTCCACCAAAAAAGTGCAACAAGTGCAATGCCGACAATAAATACAAATACGAGCCATTTACACTTCCGCTAAAGTATATTCCCATATCCATCAGCTCTTTCCAGCCTTTCATTTGCGATCCAATAAATAGTAATCCAAGTAAAAAAGTACCTATGAGATAGCGATTGAGCAGTTTGGGATTGTCGGCTTTATAATAGGCTAAGGATTTAGACATGGTAAGGCTCGACATCAATATGAAAATTGTGCTTAGCGTGAAATAATTTGGCAAAAAGTATTGAGCTAGGTTGTTGGTGAGGGCAAAACCAAAAGCTAAAAAAGCAAACAGAATAAAAATACCAACAATAGCTACATAAAGGAAAAGTTTGAATGGATGCAACCTTCGCAACTTTTCAAGCCATTGCGGGTCGCTCGGGTAATCGGAAATTTTCTTTTGCATCTTTGTAGAATTAAATTATTCCACAACTCAACATCATTTCAACATCAAATGTTAATTTGGTTTACTAAATGCCTTCAAAGCCTTGTAGTGCGAAACCACAGCATCTCTGAGGCCAGATTCGTGATAATAGGGTACATTGTATTTCTTAGTAGTTTCGGCTACTATTTTGCTAATAGCAGGATAATGTATGCTACAAATTTTAGGAAATAAGTGATGCTCTACTTGAAAATTGAGTCCACCTACATACCAAGTTACCAATTTATTATTTACTGCAAAATCGGCTGTGGTTTGTAATTGGTGTACAAACCAAGAATTGTCTATCAATCCATCTGTTTGTGGATGTGGATGATCAGTTTCTTCAACTACATGTGCCAATTGGAAAACTACAGTGAGCAACCAACCCGCCACTAAGTGCATGGCTGTAAAACCAATCAGTATTTTCCACCAGGCAATGTCAAGCATCAAAATAGGCACAACCAATATATATACCACATAGAAAATTTTCATGGCAAAAAGCAAAATTACTTCTTGTATAGGATGTTTTACTTCCGGATTGGGACTTCCAAAGCCATTGTAGCGTTTCAGTTTGGGAAAATCTGTCCAGAAAACCCAGAAAAGTGTAAGCAAACTATACACCACCCAAGCGAAATAATGTTGAAACCGATGAATGGGTTTGTGAGGGGCATTGGGTGATAATCGAAGAAACTGAACCACGCTTATATCCTCATCTTTTCCATGAATATTGGTGAAAGTATGGTGCATAATATTATGTTTAATACGCCACATATAATCGCTGCCTCCTACCAAAGAGAGTGTAAAGCCGAGCATTTTATTTATCCATTCATGTTTAGAATAGGCACCGTGGTTGGCATCGTGCTGTACTGCAAATCCTATTCCTGCAATGCCCACTCCCATAATTATGCTGCAAACCAGCATTTGCCATTCTGCCAATCGGTTAGATAATATCAGTGCAAAAGGCAACAAATAAATGGAAATCATGCAAATAGTCTTAAATACCATTTCGGTATTTGCATAAGTTGAAATGCCTTTTACTTCGAAATAAGTATTGACTTTGCTTTTTAGTTCTGCTGCGAAATCAGCATATAGTTGATTGTTGAATTTAATGCGCACTATGTATTAAGGGTTATTTGAAGGAAAGATTTAAAAAATGAACCAGAAAACTGAACACTTCCCATTAATATTCTGAAATAGAATTCGAAGTTTGTTAAAAACAACGGATTATCCTATAATGTAGTTCAGTATTTACAATAATTTAACATAGCAATCTACCTGCAAAAACAATAATAAAGTATATTTAAAAATAAATTTAGACAAGGCTAAAATTATATTATGGAAATATAGATAAATGTTTTAGGTTTGTATTTCAATAACTAGATATCTTGATTGTACTATTTAAAAATATAATACTAATCACATTCTTTTTAAGTTGCGGATTAGCACTAAGCCAAAACAGAAACATAAGTGGCATTATTAAAGACAGCCAAACCAACGAACTGCTTGGTTTTTGCAATATCGTAGTGAATGGTAGTAAAATTGGCACGAATACAAATGCAAATGGAAAATTTAAAATTGCTATTCCAACCGATATTACATCGCCCAAATTAACCATTTCATATATTGGCTACAAAACTGATACGATTCAAATAATAGACAATACAGTTGACTATGCTATTTTCTTAATTCCCATTCAAAGTGCTGTAAATGAAATTATTGTAACAGGAGTTTCGAAAGCCACACTTATAAGAGAAAATCCTGTTCCTATCATTTCCATTTCTCCCCGAGCCATGGAGCAAACGGTAGAGAGCAACGTAATTGACGTGTTGGTGCGAAATGTTCCCGGATTAGATGCAGTGAAAACTGGCCCAAACATATCAAAGCCGTTTATTCGTGGCTTGGGCTACAATAGGGTACTTACTCTATATGATGGTGTGAGGCAAGAAGGACAGCAATGGGGCGATGAACACGGTTTAGAAGTAGATGCTTACAATATTGAAAAAGCAGAAGTAATTAAAGGTCCTTCGAGTTTGATGTACGGCTCCGATGCTTTGGCTGGCGTTGTGAGCTTGTTCCCAGCCATGCCCAAACCAACAAATGGTAAAATTCAAGGTAAATTCTTATCGGAATACCAAAGCAACAACGGGCTAATTGGCAATGGAATTAGGCTAATGTATGGCAACAATAGATGGAGCTACGCTATTCGGGGTTCATATCGATTGGCTAAAAATTATGAAAATTCAATTGATGGTCGAGTTCACAATACTGGATTTGAGGAAGTAAATGCCTCTGGAGTGGTGGCATATACAAGTAAAAAGGGCTATTCAAATATTAATTTTACCTTGTATGATAATTCTCAAGGCATTCCGGATGGAAGCCGCGATTCACTTACTAGAAAATTTACCAACCAAATAAACGAAGCCGATACTGATGATATAAAAAATCGCCCAGTAGTATCAACAGAAGAATTGAATTCGTATCGGTTAAATCCATTACGCCAACATATTCAGCACTATCGGGTATACTCAAACAACCATTACGAACTTGGAATTGGCAATATTGATGCGATGCTGGCCTTGCAGCAAAATGTAAGAAGAGAATATAACCATCCGAAATACGAAAATCAGGCAGGCCTATACACACAATTGAACACCGCAAATTACAGTATGCGATATAATTTGCCTACTTTTTCCAATATTGATATTTCAGTTGGTACAAATGGAATGTATCAGAACAATATAAGCAAAGATGCAACTGATTTCCCTATTCCTAATTATAATTTGTTTGATGTAGGATCGTACGCTTTTGCCAAATGGAAGCATTACAGATGGACACTTAGCGGAGGCTTAAGATATGATATTCGCTACTTGAATGGCGATGATTTTTATACCGAAACAGATGCCGTTACCGGATTTAGCAAGCATGTTACTAATGCTGATGCAAATGCGTACTTGCAATTCCCTTCATTTAAAAAGACATTCAATGGGGTTTCGTTTAGTAGTGGGGTAACTTACCAAATTACTGATCAAATAGGTTTAAAAATAAACCTAGCTCGAGGCTATAGATCGCCCAGCATAACCGAATTTGCTTCAAACGGATTAGATCCAGGAGCAAAGATTGTCTATTTAGGAAATAGGAATTTCAAGCCCGAATTTAGTTTGCAGGAAGATATTGGCGTGAACGGAAACTTTAATTCCCTATCTTTTTCGGTGAGTATATTTAACAATCATATTGAAAATTATATTTATTTGTCAAAATTGGTAGATGCGCAGGGCAATCCTGTCATAATTGTGCCAGGAAACACAACCTATGCTTATCAGCAAGCAGCCGCACAACTTTATGGAGCTGAAGCTATTCTGGAATTTCATCCTAAATCTTTAAAAGGATTTAGTTTCAATACTAATTTTTCCATGATAAATGGCTTCAACAGAAAGCCTGAGTATCAAAACAAAGGTGTAGATGGCAGCTATTTGCCTTTTATTCCACCATACAAATTAATAAGCAGTATTTCACAAGAGATTAAAACAAAATCAACCATTTTTACTACTGTTAATATGAAAGTAGAATTAAATTACAATGCTGCACAAAATAGATTTTTAGCTTTAGATAATACTGAAACTGCCACTAAGGGCTATTCATTGGTAAATGTTGCCGCTGGTACAGAAATTAAATACGCTAAAAATGCAAGTTTTCAGCTGCAAATGCAGGTGAACAATGTGTTTGATGTGGCCTATCAATCTAACCTAAGCCGCTTGAAATATTTTGAATACTATAGTCGATCGCCAACTGGGCGATATGGAATTTATGGAATGGGCAGGAATATTTGCTTTAAATTGATTATGCCCTTTTAAGATGCGCTATCATCTTAATTTTTTTTACCTTGAAATAGTAGATAAAATTCGCGTTTGCACACCCAAAGATTTATTTCAGTCCCAAAACCTCTATTTGTCTAATTGGTTGTATTTTTGCTTTTTAACACCATTCAACATTGGCAAACGAGCAAGAATACATTGAAGTTTACGGAGCAAGAGAGAATAATCTCAAAAATATTGACATCAAAATTCCGAGAAATAAGCTGGTTGTTATTACTGGTGTAAGCGGAAGTGGCAAATCTTCGCTGGCTTTCGACACTATTTATGCAGAAGGGCAAAGACGTTACATGGAAAGTTTTTCTGCCTATGCCCGAGCGTTTATTGGCAATATGGAGCGACCAGATGTAGATAAAATTGAAGGGCTGAGTCCCGTTATTTCCATTGAACAGAAAACTACAGGCCGCAATCCACGCTCAACCGTTGGCACAGTTACTGAAATTTACGATTTCTTGCGGTTATTTTATGCTAGGGCGGGCGAGGCTTATTCCTACCTCACTGGCAATAAGATGGAACGCCAAACAGAAGACCAAATCATAAATCATATCATCGCCAACTTTGATGGGCAAAAAATCACACTACTTGCTCCAATAGTAAAAGGTAGAAAAGGGCATTACCGTGAAGACTTTCAGAAAATAAAAAAAATGGGCTTTCCCAAAGCGCGGGTAGATGGAGAAATAATAGAAATTGAGGCCAAAACTGAGGTAGATCGCTACAAAATACATGATATTGAAGTAGTGGTAGACCGCATTATTCCAAAAGAAGAAGACAGATACCGCATTACTCAATCTGTAAAAACTTGTCTAAATTTGGGAAAAGGAGTGATGATGGTTGCCCCATCCCCAGCCCTTCCCCGAAGGGGAAGGGAGACCTCCAATTCGAACGGTACTGAAAAGGCAAGCGTTTTAAATGCAGAAAATCAAGTTTCGGACACTTCCCTCCCCCTCGGGGAGGGTCAGGGTGGGGCTATCTTTCATTTTTCAAAATATTTGATGGATCCGCAAACAGGCTTAGCTTATGATGAGCCTGCGCCCAATATGTTTTCCTTCAATTCGCCTTACGGCTGGTGTACTACGTGCGAAGGTTTGGGGGTAATTCAGAATATTTCCGAAGACACTGTTATTCCAGACAAAAACCTGAGTATTAGCCGCGGAGGCATATTGCCTTTAGGCGAATACCGCGATGTGTGGATATTCAATATCATTGATTCTATACTCAAATTAAAAAAGCAATCGGTTTCTACGGCCATTAAAGATTTGCCAAAAGAAGTGATGCAAATTATTCTTTATGGCTCCGATGAAATATTTAAAGTAAAAAGTAAAACTTATGAAGGCGAAAGCTGGAATAGTAAATTTGAGGGCATAATTCATTGGCTGAAAAGACAACAAATTGAAGGTTCTGACAAAATACAAGATTGGATTCGAGAATTTGCCAAAGAAGAACAATGTCCCGATTGCAAAGGACAACGATTAAAAAAGGAAACTTTGCATTTCAAAATTGATAAAAAAAATATTTCTGAAATAGCCAACCTCAATATGAGGCAGCTAAGCTGTTGGTTTGATAATTTGGAAGGCAGATTAACAGATAAGCAAAATGCGATTGGCATGGAAATTATCAAAGAACTAAGAAAACGCATTGGTTTTTTATTAGATGTGGGGCTAGATTATCTGACTTTAGATCGTCCTATTCGCACGCTTTCTGGTGGAGAGTCGCAAAGAATAAGGTTGGCAACACAAGTAGGAACGCAATTGGTAGGTGTGCTTTATATACTAGACGAACCAAGTATTGGACTGCACCAAAGAGATAATGAGAAACTCATTAATTCGCTGAAAAAGCTGCGAGATTTGGGCAATTCTGTAATAGTAGTTGAGCATGATAAAGACATGATGCTGGCTGCAGATTATTTGATAGATATAGGGCCAGGAGCTGGAAGGCATGGCGGTACTGTGGTTGGTGAAGGCCTACCTGCAAAATTTCTAAAGAATAACTCTAAAACAGCTCAATATTTATCTAATCAAATTAAAATAAATGTACCTACTCGTAAACTTGGCAAAGAGCAGAAATACCTTTCATTAAAAGGTGCAAAAGGTCATAACCTGAAAAATGTAACACTGAATATTCCACTTGGCAAAATGGTGTGTGTAACTGGTGTTTCAGGAAGTGGGAAATCAACTCTGATTCACGAGACTTTATTTCCTATTTTAAATAAGTATTTTTTTAATGCCAAGGCCGAGCCTCTCAAAAATGATGGTTTGGATGGATTAGATAATATAGATAAAGTAATAGAAATTGACCAGTCTCCTATTGGTCGGACACCACGTTCCAACCCTGCTACCTATACCGGCACGTTTACAGATATTCGAAATCTGTTTTCGCAAATGAACGAATCGAAAATACGAGGGTACAGCACAGGGCGATTTTCATTCAATGTGAAAGGAGGCAGATGCGAAACATGCGAAGGTGCGGGAATTCGCAAAATAGAAATGGAATTTTTGCCAGATGTATATGTACAATGCGAAACTTGTAAGGGCAAACGCTACAATCGTGAAACGCTTGAAATCAGATTTAAAGGAAAATCTATTTCCGATGTGCTGGATATGACGGTAGAGCAGGCAGCCGAATTCTTTGAAAATCAACCCAAAATTGGGCGATATGTCCGCACATTAAATGATGTGGGCTTGGGCTACATCACATTAGGTCAACATGCAACTACGCTTTCGGGTGGTGAAGCCCAACGTGTGAAATTGGCCACCGAGCTTGCCAAAAAAGATACTGGGAAAACACTTTATATTTTAGATGAACCAACCACAGGTTTGCATTTTCAAGACATTATGCACTTGATGGATGTTTTAAATAAACTAGTGGAAAAAGGGAATACTGTTTTGATAATAGAACACAATATGGATGTGATAAAATCAGCCGATTGGGTGATAGATATTGGCCCTGAAAGCGGAGATAAAGGCGGAGAAATAGTAGTGGAAGGAACGCCTGAAACGGTTTCAAAAAACACCAAAAGCCATACGGGCAGATTTATAAAGAAGGAATTGGCGCTTGATAAATAAAAAAGTGACTAGAATTTCAAAATGTATACTTTCATAAAATGAAATCTTGATTGACAGCATAAAATTATTATCTAAATTTATATGAAATATGTAGATGTAACTAACGATATTGCTTTTAGGAAAATTTTTGGAAATGAGAATAAAAAGATTTCTCTAATTTCATTCCTAAATGCTGTGATAAATTTCCCGAATGGAAATAAGGTGGTGGATGTTGAAATTCTCAATCCATATCAACTTTCTAAACTATCC
>CAZMFZ010000070.1:0-20089 GCA_964565665.1 uncultured Bifidobacteriaceae bacterium
ATGGGGAAATCTACAAATTCCTGAATAAGGTAAGTGGCTTTGGTATGCAAATGGTAGGCTACCAAAGCATCTATCGATTCTATTTTTCTCACTCCTTGCCCACGCTCGCCTACATCGGGTTTGGCTATTACAGGAAATTCAAATCCTGATTTTTGATAATCAGAAATAGCTTCGTGGTAGTGTACCCCCGATTTTATAAGGATAAATTTTGCTCGAAACTGTACTGGAATTTTATCAAGAATGCCTGATTTCGATTCGCCAAGCATTCCACCAAGCTCAATTGAAGGATTGGAAGCTGAGAAAAAGAAAAACGAACCAGCCTTAATACTAAGCCAGCTATGGTAAATGATTACAAAAAAATAAACCACCGAAAACGGCCAGAATTCCCAATTTGTGAGCTTAATAAAGAAATTAGAATGGCTAAAATAAGGCTCAAAAAATGCAAAAACTGATTTTACAAACCCCATCCTTGCCCCCGATGTATCGGGACAAGCGCTACTGCTAGGGGAGGGAATTATAGGAACTCGCATTTTATGAGATGCGTTAAAATGCTGTTTTGAGGGCTTGGATGCCAAATCTGATGGTTTCGTTTTGATGGTTGATCAGGTCTCGGTATTGCAACGCCACCGATTGATTTTCTACTTTTACAGCTGTAGTACTCACTGTTTGCATTACATTATTTCTGTTAATGGCTATGCTTTCAATATCAGAATTTTCATTGAGGTGAAAATCAAATATCAAATCGGTGTTCAGCTGTAATGCTTCATAGTTTTTTGCTACCCATTCTGTAAAAAGCCATGCTCTTTGCAACCGCACATCGGGGCTATAAAGCGTGACAGACGACCATATATAAGGCTTGTGTTCGTTTAATTCGGCAATATTAAGTTTGGCAAAATCCCAACGCAATTCCCAAAGCTTGCCATATTCAGCCACCACCAAAGTAAAAGGCTCTAAGCCAGTGAAATCGAAAAGTGCTGTGAAATCGTGTAGGTTTCTAAAATTAAAATATTTGGTCACTATCAACCCACGGCTGTGCCTATAAGGCGGCTGTGGCAAATGTGGCTCAAAAGCACCATTGAGCAGGCATACCGTTCTGCCGTTTTCCTCGGCAGCTATCCACGAGCCTTTGCCCACAGGGTCGAATGGAATTACTACTTTTTTATTATTGATGTGGAATATTTCCGGAAGAAAAGCAGTGGTACGGGCCGTGTTTTCGTCACGGTTTGATGTTAATAAGAAATTAGAACCTATCACTTTCCCGAAAGTTTCAAACTTTTGCGAAGTCGATTGTAAAGGAATATAAGTTACTGTGCACATATTGCTTGCTGGTATTTGATGGTAGAATAGGCCACGCCAAAGTTTTCGGGCAGTTGAATATCGCTAAAATATTCGTTTACAGCAATTTTAATCAAAGCAATATGATGTATCACATGCTCAATATTATAGCCCAACTCCCTAAAATAGGTAGTTTCTACAACTATTGATTCACCCTCAACACTTGGGCATATGCGCAATTGAAGGGTTCTATCCTGAGGGTTATTTACAATGATAGCGGCTATTTTATCTAGCGTATCTTTTACATAACTCAAGTTGGTTTCGAGTATCATATCTCTTTTGCGGGCATCGTAATCTATTGTTCCAATCTCTAATCCATCTAACAAACAAGTATAAAACTCCATAATATGGCGTACGTGTTTGCCGATGGAGCTTTGGTTAAACATAGGCAAAGGCAAGGCATATTCTTCGGGCTCAATCTGATCCAAAAGCAACTGCACTTGAGTTAGAATATCGAAGGTGGCGCGGGCTAATAACATGGTTGAGCGAGGTTTAAATCTTGGTATTTTGGCTGTTTGCCAATGGCTTTTTTTATGCTTTCGGGGTGCATATAGCGTTCACTTGCTATGTCTATTTTATATTTTTCCATTAGCTTTTTGATATCGAGCTTTTGGCGAGTATCGCTGCTCCAAGCCAATAATTGGTAGCCCAACCCGTGATTGATGCAAATCATATCGGTGTTGTATTCGAAGCCATCGCCATACTTTGTGTTAACTGTATATTTAATGGCATGCACTATAAAATTCCATAAATTATACTGTTGAAAATCGGCTATATGGCTTAGTTCATGCCCTAATACACCCACCTGGGCATCGTAGCTAAGGTTTTTGAGTAAAATGGGCTCGAAGAGTGGGTCGGTTTTAGTGCTGATGGTAATGTGGTAGGTGCGGTGCTTGGGCTTTTTAAATACGCTCCAAAATGAAGGCATAGTTTCCAAAGCTGCACCTCCGGGCTTAAAAGAGAACACTATATTTACTTCTTTCAACTCAGGGAAAAAAGAAAGGGCAATCGCTGCTTTGGTGTAGATAGTAAGGGGAATTGATTTGGAAAAGCTGTCGGGTGCGATTTTGTAAAAAGTAACAGAATCGGCATTCCAAGCCGCATAGCTGCAACGAATGGGGGCAGCCTCAAGTTGGGTAAAAAAAATAAAGAGTAAAGAAGAAAGAGTAAAGAAGAAAGATTCTAGTTTCATTTATTACCGAAGGCTTTATTTCAATTCTGCCACACCTATCAGCACAGAATATGTTTTGCACCAAATCACTACATATTTGTATTTATTCAAATCAACCGATTTTGAAACAGGGTAGGTAAAGCTGCCTGATATACTTATCAATTTCCCCAATTCTACATAATCGCTTTCATCTTGAGCAGTGCCCAAGTACACCCTCAAATCAGGTACTGATTCGGTGCTAAAATTTTCTATTGACAAAGTTAAAAAGCTATCTTTTACCAGAATAAAGGCTTTCCCACTCATTATGTGGCCTCTATTCTTGAAATTACCGCTCGAAACCGTAATTGTATTGGTGTCTGATACAAGTGGCTTGTTGCTTACCGGGATTGGAACTTCGCTAAAGCAGCCCGAAAGCAGTGCACCCCATAGGACTGCTATAAATATATTTGATTTTTTCATTTTACAAAGTGTTAGGCACAGGGCTTTATGGTTAACTCACCTTTGCTTAAAATAATCCACTATTTCTGTCGGTGTCATCAAACTGAGTTTTTTGCTCAATTTCACGTTGTTCTCGCATATATTTTACGGCATCAAATGGTTTCTCAGTCGTCATCATATTTTTAAAGTTTCTTGGTGAACTAAGCTTTTATAATCAAATATACGTTTTTAAATGTATATTCAGATTGACCAATAATTATGCCTCAAGCTGTTTTGCGGATTTAGTACCACTCATTGGTTTCTTTACAAATCCAATGGCTTTGTCTTTCTCAAGAAACAATACAAGGCAACACAACGACATCACTGTTAATGCTAGAAAAAACAAGTACCCTTTATCGCCCATTACTTCTATACCCAAAATAGTGAGGTGGAAAAATACTGCTCCCGACATCAAACCAATGCCTATCAATGCCCCTAGCCAATAAAGTGCGGGAATAAACAACAGTAAGGAGGCTATTACTTCGCCAATGCCAATGCCTATTCTGCCCCAAGGCTCCATGCCAATAGTGGTGAAAATATACACCGATTCGGGCGAAGCCGTAAACTTAAAATACAAAGTTTGCATCATAATAACAGCAGCTACTACGCGGCTCATTGTTGAGATGATAGGTACGATTCTATTCATGATTTTTAAAAAGCCCCCATTCCCCGAAGGGAGCTATTGATTTAGAGTTTAAATTTTGTGGGGGTGAAAATTGTCTTTATAATTGAGCCTGTCGAAGCAAATCATTACTTATTCAATTTCCCCCAATTTTCATCTGCTTTTTTCTTCAAAATGGGTTCCATTTTATTCCAATCGGGCAAAGTGTTGGTGAAGAATTTGTTGTAAAACAAATAATTTCTTCCTTCAATAATTTTATATGTTTCAGGATCAATTTCTACTTTCTCACCCGAATTGCCCATGGCATACGCACACCAGCCCCCATAAGCAGGCTCGTATTTTGCAGGATTACTTTTGAAAATATCCATATTGGCTTGTGATACAAAGCGATAGATCACACCCTCGTAGTTGGTAGTAAATTCTGGTTTGCCAGCCTTAGGTTTGCCCATGAAGTACGAAACAGGTGTAAAAGAATTTTTTATGCTCTACATGGGCAATGTTGTAAAAAACATCTCGTAAAATATAGCCTATAGAATACCGCTCGTCACTTATTTTTTCCTCCCTTAAATTATCTACCTTTTCTGCTGTGATTTTCGCCAATTCCGTTTGCTATTTGTTGATACAAATTTAAGAATTCTGAATCCTGTAGTTTGTCAGCCATCAGACAAAAGAAATTTATTTTAGATTTTTCAAGTTGGCAATGAATATTTTCTTTCTATCGAAGTCTAAAATACCCTCTTCCTTAAACTGCCCCAATAATGTAGATACAGTTTGGCGAGCCAAGCCATTGAGCGAGGCAACATCTTGATGGGTAAGGTAATTGGTAAGCTCAATATTCATTATTTCTTCAATCCCTGAAATAACCACTTGCTCTTTGAAAAAATCTATGAGTCTTTGGCGGGCATCTTTAAAAATAATGCTGCTAAATCTGCGGGTTAATGATAGTTGTTGTACGCCAATTTTCTTAGTAAACCGAATGGCTAGCTCAGGTTTCTTATGAAATATCTCTTCTAAATTTTTAGAATTGAAATTGCAAAGAATGGTATCGTTGGCCATAGCCATAGCAAATTCACTACCACGCTTTGCCGCTCCAAGCGTGATTTCACCAAACCAATCGCCTTTTTTTAATATATCTAGAATAATTTCGCTGCCCGATTCATCATACATTCCTATTTTCACAAAACCTTCTTTAATGGAATATACTTTTCGGTGGTCTTCTTCGGGCATATACAGAAACTCGTTTTTTTTACACGCCTTAAAATTGGCTATCCAGTCAAGTTCTTTATAGTCATCATCGGAAAGTTGCTCAAAAAGTTGATTGCTACGAATGTACCAATATTTTGGGTTGGCAGTTTGTGAGTGCATTATTGCTATTTATTCCCCAATATAACAAAACTTCGAATAAAATATTGTTGTGCTTTAATTTGGAGTAAACAACACCGACAGTTTAAACTTTCGGATTTCATCCTACATTAAAACATGCCCTTCAACAAACATGTGCTAATAGTTTAATTCCAATAGTTTCAAATGAATGTTTTGATATGGTATTTGTTGCACTTTATTGAGATTGAATCGGTTGAAAGAAACCCATTGCGAAATCCTTCAACTGATGTTTTTGTCTTAATTGAAAAGCTAAAAAGTTTATCACAATAATTTTAGTATAATCAGAAGCCTAAAATTCACAACTTTTTGAGCAGAAACCCAATTTAAAAATCTACCTTATAATAAAACAGCGGTAAAAAGCCCAATTGATAGTTGGTTTGAATAGGGTTTGCACTTAAATTTGTAGGGTTTGGTGCATAAGTAAGCGATAGCGGATTTTTAATATTTAGTATATTTACCAAATCTATCATTATCTCATGAGTCATTTTCAAAGCATTGATTCTGAGGCCAATGCGCAAATCCCAACGCACATAATCTTGAAATTGGAGGGTATTTATCGAATCTTCCTTGGGTTGAATATCTTTATACTTTCTAGATGAATCACTATCTGCGGGCGAGTAGCGTCTGCCACCTGCCAAGCCCAGCTTCATGCCCGTCACTAAAGTTACTTTCTGCTTTTTGTCAAGGGCTTTTTCATAGCCGGCTAGCAAATTAATAATGTACCTACCATTAAAATCGGTATCCCTCCAAATATTGTCGCTTCCTTTGTATTTCGATTCATAAAGTGAGGTTGTCCATAGCACATAATAGTTTTTACTGAAAAATTTCTCTACCGTAAACTCCACTCCATAATTATAGCCAACGCCATTATTCACCATTGGCTGTTTTGCAAAAAAACGAGAGAATGAAGCTCCGCCATTGATAAGCGAAATACCTGAAGCATAGCCATATACAGGAATATTCCATAGGTTTTGGTAATAGGTTTCGAATTTGAACCGCAAATCTTGTCGAGCTGAGAAATCGTAGCTGAGTACAAAGTGCTGGCTGCGTGAAAGCCCCAAATTGTGATTTGGAGTTTCGGTATTTGCAGGGTTGGTTCTGAAAAAATAGATATAATTGGGCTGCATTTGGCTGTGGAGACCATACCCAATGCTTACTGTGTGGCGTGGAGCAAAATTATAATTCAAGCCAACCCTAGGTTCGATAGATTTTCCATTCTCATTAAGCGTAATTATTTGCCCGTGAATACCTGCATGAAGCGTTAGCTTTTCAGTCACCCTGAATTTAGCTTGGGCATAAGGCTGAATAATGAAGTAGTTGGCACTAACATCTGCACGGGTTTGGAAAGCCTCTGAAGCATCGAGCCGCACGCTATCTACCAAATTGAAATTGTGCCAAGCAGCAAAATAACCCCCTTTTATACTCAATCGATTGTTCAGCTTATGGTTTATGCTTTGGTTGAAAGCCGTACGTAATTCCATCTGTTGGTATCGTAAAATCCTGCTAAGTGCATTCAATTTGTAGGTGGTAGTATCGCGGTAAATCAAATTGTGCCAAGCACCTACATTTTGAAAAGACTGCGATAGTGTGGAAGTTAAGAAAGTCTTCGGATTGAGAAAATATACATTTTGAACACCTAACACGCCCATGTTGGTGCGGAAATATTGGTCTCTGTCTTGTTGCCCATATAGCTCCTTAGGCTTTTCATTACTAGTGCTTAATATGATGTCGATATTGCTGAAACCGCCTATGGCAAATACAGAAAAGGTACCCATTTTTTTTGTTGGCATATTGATTCGAAAGGAATAATCCCAATAGTTAGGCACGGCATCTGTGCCTAGTTTCAACTTTAACCCTTGCAACATTTGCAAAGTTGAATAGCGGAATGTGGCCAAATACGAAGCTTTTTTGCCTTTTTTAAATGGACCTTCAGCGGCAAGCTCTGTACCTAATATTCCAAACTGCCCCGTGAACTCTCGTTTTTCATTGTTGCCATTTCGCATTTTCAAATCGAAAACACCAGCATTGGCATTGCCATATTCAGCAGGAAAGGCACCAGTCATAAAATCGGAACGAGCTAAAAATTTAGTATTGATAATGGAAACAGGGCCACCGGTACTACCCGCTACGGCAAAGTGGCTTGGGTTGGGAATGTCAATATCATTGAGCCGCCAAAGCAAACCTAAGGGTGAGTTTCCCCGAATCACTATATCATTTCGGGCATCGCTAGTGCTATTTACCCCTGCAAAATTACCTGCCATCCGAGCCGGATCTTGCCTGCTTGAGGCGTATCTATCGGCCTCTTCAACAGTAAACGACCTCGCACTGATGATAGCCATATCATTTACAGTTTGGTCTTTACCTAAGGCATTCACCGTTACTTCGTTTATGTGTTGAATAGATTCGGTGAGTTCTACATTCAATGCTACTTCTTTGGCTGAAGTCACATTTATTTCACTCATTAGCAAAGGTTGGTAGCCCAAATATGTAAATCTAATTTTTTTTCTCCCTAATGGAATATTGGATAGTCGGTAATTGCCATCTGTATCAGTTTCGGCTACCATTGTGTTTGAAGGCTCACTCTCTACACTTACTGCAACACCTATCAAGGGAAAACGAGAAGATTTGTCGACCACACGCCCTTTGATGGTTTGGGTTTGAGCAACAAGAAGCGAAGGAAAAAACAATAGTGTGGCTATTAGTATTGATTTATTCATAGGTTTATAAGAATATCTTTGAAGTCATAAACTTGGTTTCAATAGCAAATTAAGTATAAATATTTGATTGTATGAAGGTTAAAAACTCTATTTATAAAAGTGAAAATGAAATTTGTATATTTATAAATTAAATTATTAAAATATTAAATTCTCAAAAAGTGGCAGTATGTTATGGGCAAAATGCACTAGAAATACCTCTCCCAAAGTTCTTCTTTTGTCATTTACCTGACATTTTAAACTAATAAAACGACTTACCATTGCATTAAAAAGCATAAATCATGAAAACATTCTTAAGTATTGCCATTGGTGTTGTATTAGTAACTAACATTTGGGCACAATCAGGGTTAAAAATGGGCGAAAAGGCCCCGGAATTCACTACAAAAAATCAAGATGGCAAAGCCTTGCAACTCAGTAAATTGTTGAAAACCGGCCCAGTGGTATTGGTATTTTATCGCGGACAATGGTGCCCTTATTGCAATAAGCAGCTTTCTGCGTTGCAAGATTCGCTAGGCATGCTTACCGCAAAAAATGCTACAGTAATAGCTGTATCACCTGAAAAGCAAGAATCAGTGGCACAGACAATTCAAAAAACCAAGGCTACATTTAATGTAGTGAGCGATATGGGGCTTGATTTATCGAAAAAATATCAAGTAAACTATGTAGTGACTGAAAAAATGCTTTCGGATTACAAAGGCTATGGCGTTGATATTGCTGCAGGAAATGGGAGGAATGGAGGCAATTTACCTGTTCCGGCTACTTACATCATATCAAAAGAGGGGAAAATAATATATGCTTTTGTGAATGCAGACATCACCCAAAGAGCAAGTGTGGCTTCTCTTTTAAGTGCTTTGAAATAATTGTGTCTGCGACTTTTTTGTGTCACTCAGGCAGATGCTATTTTGAAATGCCATTGCAGCATGTGTTTAGTGGTTTTGTAAAGCGATTCGCTCTTTATTGTGCAGGATTCAAGTTAGAAATGCAACTTTTTGGAGGAACATATTTAAAGGTGAATCAAAGTTAAATCTTTTTCTTGGTCTGTTATTTAATTGGGTGTTAGCTTTTATCATAAAGA
Source organism: uncultured Bifidobacteriaceae bacterium (assembly GCA_964565665.1). Taxonomy (GTDB): domain Bacteria; phylum Bacteroidota; class Bacteroidia; order Cytophagales; family UBA9547; genus CAZMFZ01. Next base: position 8,778 of record CAZMFZ010000070.1, read on the forward strand.
TTTATTGATATCATTACTTATTAACACTTTCATCATTGGGTTTTTATTGCTAGAGAAAAAGTTATTTTAAAGTTATATTACTCCCCTAATTTTTCTAACACAGATTTCTTAAATAACGAAATTGCATTAAGTAAAGAATCCTTTGTATTAAATCTAAAAAATCATATTGGGGCTTACTTTTTAAAATAAACCGATATACTTTTACAACTTATATAAGTTCGCTACCAGTCAAAAATTGAAATCTTCCCTTTTTTTGTGCATATTTTTAACATTTCTTTCAAGTGCTATATCTTCCCAACCATGTCTTTCTGGTTGGAAATACAGGCGAGAAGTTTCGATTGACAATTCTGCCTCTTTACAAACACTTTCAAATTACCAAATTAAGCTTGGTTTTGATACCAGAGGCCTGATAGCCGCTGGCAAATTAAATATTTCAGGAAGCGATATTAGGCTATTAGATGAAAATGGCTCTGTATTGCCCTATTGGATTGAAAATGAAACTATCAATCAAGCTACCACTTTTCTTTGGATCAAAGTACCAACTATCACAGCGGGATCTATTAAGTCAATATACCTATTTTATGGCAATCTGTCAGCTGCAGCTTTTAGTAACGGTGTTAATACATTTGAATTATTTGATGACTTTGATGGGAATAGTATTGACAATGCAAAATGGAGTTCATGCGGCTTAGGTTCTATAAATATTTCAAATGGGAAAGCATTGGTTGCAACTGCGGATAGATATGTGGTTTATTCGAATTCTGCTATTTCAGGGAATGTCATTTGTGAAATGGATGTAGAAGCATTTTCTGGCAGCGGAGCCTTTATAGGGCAATACAATAATACAGCTGGTAATTATGCTGGATATAGCCTTTTTTATCAAAATGAATCAGGAAGCGGATCGATGCGACTGCGAAAAACAAATACGACAAGTGAATGTGGTAACATGTCCGATCAATCTCCATCAACAAATGTGAGTCCTTCAAATAGCATTATAGGCACATGGAGCCTTTCATGGCCGTCTGTAGGAAATCAATTCATTGATTGGCCAGGTGCTTCAGTTCATCCTTTACTACGCTCCGATAATACTTCTATACCAAGCAATAATAAAAAAGTATTTTGGGGTAATGCAGAATTCGCTGGTTCCGTTTCTATAGATTGGTTAAGAGTACGAAAATATACTGATATAGAGCTTGCAGCAAGCTTAGGCATTGAAATTGAATTCCCAGCAGTACTAAATATAGAAAATAGCGGACCTGTATGTGAAAATGAAAATCTGCAGCTATTTGTCAATGCCATTAACGGTGCCCAATATAGCTGGTCTGGTCCATTAGGATTTACCTCTGCCGACCAAAATCCTATTATTTCAACCATAGGATTAAACCAAGCAGGTATCTATGAAGTGAATGTGACCATTCCTACCGGATGTGCTTCTTACATTGCAAATACGGTAGTCACAGTAAATACACTTTCTATTGGCGGAAATCTATCGGGCAATGCCCAGGTATGCAGCGGAAACAATAATGGAATCATCTCTTTATCGGGATTTAATGGCAATATAATCAGGTGGGAGATATCAGCCTCTGGCAATTCTCCATGGTCGTCTATTAATTGGGTAAATACTACTATACCTTACATAAACCTTCTGACTTCAAGCTAATACAGATCTGTTGTAAAAAATGGCACATGTGTAGAGAATTATTCCCAGCCTGTATTTATACAAGCATACTCGCCATCAAAAGGAGGTAAAATATTAGGAGGCACATCCGTTTGCGAAAGTAGCAATACGGGAGCCTTAACGCTGGTGAATACTTTAGGTGAGGTTGAAAAATGGCAATACTCGCTAAATACAACCTTGGGATGGATAGATATGAATGTTTCATCTGAGGAAATACAATATCTCAACTTATCTAGCTCTACCTTTTATAGAGCAGAAATTAAAAGCGGAAATTGCCCTTCTGATTTTTCTTCTGCGGCTCGCATATTAATCAATCCTAAACCTTATTTAAATTTTACTGCAGCGGATGTGTGTGTTGGCGAAAAATCAACATTTACTAATAATTCAACAGTTTCATCAGGCTTTATAGCCTCTTATGCTTGGGATTTGGGAGATGGGAACAGTGCGAGTATTAAAAATATTCAATATTCCTATTCACAATCTGGGCAGTATTTGGTAAAATTATTTGCAACCACCAACAGAAGCTGTATTGACTCTACCTTCTCTTTTATTAATGTTAGCCCTTTGCCATTGGTTAATTTCTCATTTTCAAATCCATGTGAAAATTCAGCAACTCAGTTAAGCAGCTTGGGTAGTATTTCCTCAGGGAATATAAGCCAATATTTCTGGGATATGAATAATGGAACAACCCTTACAGGTTCAAGTTTTCAATACACATATTCTACGCCAGGTATTTATTCGGTAAAGCATGTGCTTATATCTAATAAAAATTGTAAAGACTCATTATTCTTGCCATTAACCGTATATCCTAGGGCAAAAGTGATTTTCAATGCCGATGATAAATGTATCGGACAAGCCATTTCTTTTAATAACCTAACAGAATTTGAGGGTGGTAAAATTTCGTACAATTGGCTGTTGGGCAATGGCAATTCATCAAGTTTGGTTAACCCTATTGTTAATTACACTGCATCGGGCACATATTCAGTTACTCTATATGCATTAACACAAAATAATTGTTCGGATAACTTCGTAAAAAGCGTTCAGATATTTCCTGGTCCATTAGCCGATTTCAGATTTAAAGATATTTGCCTGAAGTACCCTGCTATTTTAGAAAATGCTTCTACTATCACTTCAGGCCTATTATCTTATGAATGGGCATTTGGTGACGGAGGATTTTCTTCCCTTCAATTTCCGGAGCACTATTATGAAAATTCTGGCTCATTTGGTATTACGCTAAAGGTGAGTTCAGAGGCCAATTGTTCAACTTCTGTCACAAAAACAATTAAAGTCAATCCTACTCCGAACGTAAATTTTGTTTTCAATGAAGTTTGCGATAAAGATTCGATAAAGTTCAATAATCAATCATCCATACTTAATGGAGCATTACTAAACAGGTGGTACTTTGGAAATGGAGAAATAAGTGACTTAACAAATCCATCTTATTTATATCAAAATTCAGGTATTTATAATGTGAAATTAATTGCTACATCTGCCCAGCAATGCGTTGACAGCCTTACAAAATCGGTGAGCATTTATCCCCTGCCTATCCCTGACTTTGCTGCTGAGACCGTATGTCTTGGAAATACTAGCTCATTTAAGAATTTTTCTACCATTACCTCAGGCATAATAGTAAATTATAGTTGGAATTTTACCGATGGGTCTAACTCTATTGATTTTAATCCTTTCAAATTATATTCAGAAGCAAGACCCTATAAAGTTGTGCTAGCCGTAAACTCAGACAAAGGGTGTAAAAGAGATACAGCTAAAACGATATTGGTAAACCCCTTGCCAAAAGCGGATTTTGAGACACAAAACGTATGTGTAAACAGTCTGGCTTTTTTTACTAATAAATCTACAATAGCCAATGAACCACTCTCTTATGTTTGGAATTTTAACGACTCTTCAGCTGCATCAGATTTACCTGATCCTTCGCATACTTTTCTGAAAACAGGTTTATATCCGATAACGCTTGTTGCCGCTACTAATTTTGGATGCAAAGACACAATAAGCAAAACTATTGAGATATATGCTCCTCCGCAAATTGCTGCTACCAGCAAAGATACTATTGTTAGCAAAGGGTATAGTAGTATATTAATGGCAGAAGGCGGTAATAGGTATATTTGGGAACCAGCTGAATTTTTAAGCAATTCAACATCAGCTACTCCAGAAGCAAGGCCATTATCTCCCACTATTTTCACAGTTACAGGTTTTGATGCAAATGGGTGTAAAAACTTTGCATCAGTTATGCTTAACGTATCGGATGATTATAAACTGATGGTAAGTAATGTGCTTACTCCAGATGGCAATGGCAGCAACGATACGTGGTATGTTGAAAATATAGAAACTTTTCCGCATTCAACTGTATATGTCTATGATCGGCAAGGAACAGAAATATTTAAGAAAACTGGTTATCAAAATGATTGGGAGGGAACTAGTGGTTACGATATTCTTCCCGATGGCACCTATTATTATTTTATTTCTATTGATAGCACCACTCAAATTTACAAAGGAGCGATTACGATTCTAAGAAACCGCAGATAGAATGACCAAAAGAAATATCCTTGCCTTTATCTTGATTTTCTGTGTTTACTCAGTTTGCAATGCTCAACAATTGCCAACCATCAACCATTATTTTCTCAATACTTATATAGTAAATCCTGCCTATGCGGGGATATCAGGCTACACAGATGTGATGTTTTTATATAGAAAACAATGGGTTGGCATTCCAGGAGCACCTGAAACAAATTTGTTATCTCTAGATTGGCCTATAAAATCTGACAAAGCAGGTTTAGGGTTGCAATTTTCCAATGATCGCACCAACGTAATCAGCCGTACATCAGGCTATGGAAGCTTTTCTTACAAAGTAAAAATAAGTACATTTCAAAGGTTGTACTTTGGGGTTTCACTAGGGTTTATAAATACCAATATTGATTTTGATAGAATAAGGGCCAAAGACCTTACCGAATCTACACTTTTGGCATATCCAGACCAAAGTATGTTAGCAGATGGATCTGCTGGTATTGCTTACCAATTCAAATCATTTAGGGTAGGCTTGTCGGCAATGCAACTTTTTCAGTCTTCAGCATCTTTTGCCAATAAATATGATAATAAGCAATTGTCATACGGTCTGGTAAGGCATTATTTACTATTACTTGAATATGCATACGAGATAAATGATAAATTCAGACTCTACCCGATGCTTTTAGTTAAGTCTGCTCAAGGACTTTACCCTCAAATTGAAACCAATGCTACGTTGTATTATATTAAAAGCTATTGGTTAAATGCCAACTATCGAATCCATAATTCCTTAAGCTTTACTTTCGGTTTTGTAATCGACAAAAGATTTGCGGTTGGCTACACATATGAATTGCCTTCCTTTAATAAATTGGGAGGTATATCAAGTGGATCTCATGAGTTTATGCTGAAATTTAGATTTGTATCTGCTACAGGAAGGGCTAAAACAGGTTATGAATTTATTGATAATTCAATTAAATATTTTGAGGAAGGAAACTCAGAACAAGATAAAATAAAAGATGCTTTGCCTAAAAAAGACAAGCCTTAATTACTATTACAACAAATTAATTATCTGAGAGATATTTATCAAATGGAGAGCTCTAAAACTCGAACTCCTCCAAGCATTTCCGATTGGGAGAAAAAAACAAAGTTTTGAGTGAGGTTGTGTGCTAAAAGGAAAGGGGATATAAAGATTAATCTTGAGTGTTTTAGAAATTCTCAAATGTGAAATAAGGTGTTATTGGAAAGCATTCTAATTTTTTGAAATTGAAGTATTCAAATATAATTTCCATTTTTTTTAGTTTAATAGCTGTTCAAGTAATACTTAACACATCAAATTGTTTTGCACAAACGGATTCCACAGATACTTTCACCCAGAAAGCCTGGACTTATACAAAAAAGCAGATAAAAATTAAAGGTGGTATTAACGCCAGTACCATTTTCTACGATATACAAGGAGCACAGGCGAGAAGAGATCCTTTCTATTGGATTATTAGTGGTAACTTAAGTATAAATATTGGCCAGCATCTATACTTGCCTTTTTCGGCCACTTTTAGCAAGCAAAATAGTAACTATACCAGGCCACAGCCTTTCAATCAATTTGGCTTAAGTCCAAAATATAAATTTTTAACCTTCCATTTGGGCTATCGAAATATCAACCTTTCAGAATTCACTTTGGCTGGTAATATTTTTTTAGGTGGGGGTGTAGAAATAAATCATAAAGAATTTCCCATAAAATTAATAGTGTTGGGAGGAAGATTTGCAAAAGCCTACAATCGTAAAGATACAAATAACCTTCTAGGTAATTATCCCAGCTACGAGCGGTGGGGGTTTGGCACAAAATTGTGGTTTGAAAAAGACAACAAGTCTTTGGCATTTATTTTATTTAAAGCAACTGACAATAACAGTTCCGTTCCAGATTCATTAGCCTCAGCTTTAGGGTTAAAGCCAGCAGAAAATTTGGTATTAGGAACAACAGCTAAATATCCTATATTAAAGAATCTTGTTTTTAATGGGGAATATGCAGTAAGTTCATTTAATCCTGACAACAGGTTGCCCGAAAAAAGATTGGATGACTATACGTATGCTAATAATTTCGGGTCGCTTTTTACTCCCAGAGCCAATACACAATTCAATTCCGCATTTACAGGCAATTTAGAACTTACACTTAAAATTGCCAGGCTGACAGCCTCCTACAGAAGAATAGGCCCGGATTACAAAACATTGGGATCTACCTTTTTAAATAATGATTTTGAAGACTTTACTGGTGGAGTAAGCTGGCAGATGTACAAAAAGAAAATAAGTATTTCAGTAAATGGAGGTGTGCAAAGAAATAATATCGGTGGCCAGCAATTATCTACACTGCTAAGAATAATCGGGTCTGGAAATATAACATTTGCTGTAAATGAGAAATTAAATTTGAATGGTAACTATGCAAACTATAATAGTAGCACCCAATTAACACAATTTGTATATAATTCAACCAACGATGCTCGCCCCGATTCACTGAAATATCTGCAAGTAACAAATTCTGCAGGATTGGGAATAAACTATGCTTTGGGTAAGGGAAATGTCAAAAAAATAATATTCTCTAATATCAATTTTCAGGCAGCAAACGATAACCGTTCTACAAACACGCAATTTTATAATGTAAACACGGGTTTGAGTACCAAAATACCAGCCTACAAATTGGATATGAATTTTTCTTACAATTACGCCTCAAATAATACCAAAACCATAAAAATTGAGAATACTGGCCCAGTGATATCAGCCTCCCGACCTATTATAAACAGTAAAGTAAAACTAACCCTTACCTCTTCATTTATGAATACATTGACAAACGGAAATCTTTCAGGACTTATTTTCAATAATAGGATGGCATATTCTTATGTGTTTCTTAAAAAACACAACTTTACTTTAGACTGTGTATATCTGATTCGTTCGACCAAACAAGGATCAGGCAAAAGCTTCACCGAATTGAGAGTTGGTTTAAATTATGGTTGGTCGTTTTAACAATCTATAATAAATCAATACTCTACCTATTTTATTTTCGGGATATAATTTCCTGCCCCATCTGAAGTAGAGCTAATTAACTGTTTTTTCAAAAAGTTGACCTCTTCTATAAGTGCAGAAACGGTAGTATTTGGTTGCAACAATTCATATCGCAATATTCGATCTTCATTGGGAATATAAAATACATACCCAGCTCTTTGCAATTCCTTGCTGTATATTCCTTCCCCAAAATTAGCCGTTTCCATCAGTGATACTTTTTGCATGGCTCCAACTACAGGTATTTTCAAAGCTTTTGATATAGCTGAGGCTATGTTGTTTTCTCCTTTTGCTGTATTGCAGCCTACCAGAATGATAGAAGCATCTGGATGAAAAGAAATTTCTTTTCTTAACAAGGCCTCCTGAAGTTCTTTTACTTTTAATGCTTCTTTTTCAAAAATAATAAGCTCTCCTTTTGCATTGTATTTATAATCGTTTGTATAAATACCTGCACTGCTTTTCACAAAATAACCATTCTCGCTAGAATGGCCCACCAATACCAAATTTCTAATTTGCTTTCCCTCTTTACATTTTAAAATCATGTTCTTCAATACACTTTTCCCTTCACTGAATGGAATACATTCTTGTAAATAGGGCGATTTGTTTACCAACTCTACCCCAAAAACCATCATTAAAGTGTTGTCAAATGGAAAAACAGGATGATCTCTTCCCACAAATGCAATATCACAAAATGGAATTTTAAAAGGTAAGCCAGAAGGTTTGTGATAATTAAATGCTGTATCGGAATACAAAAAATATTTGCTAAGCTTACTATTAGGGAAGAATTTGCCCTTGCCATTCCAAATTCTCTCACTTCTTGATGTATCGTCAACAAAATTTGGATAGATTCTCTGTCCATTTAAAATGAGTTGAACTATAAAGAAAAATAAATATAAAGGTGTTCTTTTATTCATTTATCGCTTGGCACCAAGGAAAGATTGTCATTATAGTATTTTTCACCACAAAGGTACAAAGATCACAAGCTTTCAATCTTGTAAAGTGTTGCAATTTTTGCTGGTAAATATTAAGAAAATTATAAATAAGTGAAAAATTTCAAGTTCAACTAATAGTTTAAACAAAATATTAATAATTATATATATTTTTGAATGAATTTCAATAAATGACATTCGCAAAAAATCATTATCTCAACTTCTATTAACTAGAAGATTATGTCTATAAAAGTTCCTATTAAATATCTCATTTATTTGCTATTTATTGTGGCCTCTTTTCCGAATGTTGCTCAAATAGGGAAAGTATTCATAAAACAAGAGGTGAGAATAGATGAGAATAAACCCTTAGTTAAGCTAAAGTGGTTTCATAAAGATATAATAGCTGAAGAGGGAGTTAATATTTACAGAAAAGCTGGTGAAAATTCACAATGGGAAAAGCTAAATAATAAACCTGTTAAACCATTCGGAAACATTCCCGAAATTGCTTTTAAACAAGACTCACAATTATTAATTTTTTCTAAGATTGCGATGGAAAATGTATTAAGTACAATTCCGGGAATGATTTTATTAAACGTACTGGTAGAGTCATTTGAGAGCAAGGCCTATGCAAATTTTCTAGGCATCTATTATGAAGATGCAGATGTAAAATTAAACCAAGTCTATTCATATCAAATACGAAGAGTAATGAGAGGATTGGAATACGAAATAGGTGCCTCTGAAAAGATTACAATTGGAAAAGCGGAAAGTATTAAACCTCCATCCGAAATCAAGATAAAACTCGACACTATAAAAACTAAAATCTACTGGCGTCAGAAACCAGACGATTTTTATGCTGTAGATATATTTAGGGCAGATAGTACCAGCCCCATTTTTAGAAAATTAAACCAAAGCCCGGTAATGGTTTCTGACAGAATTGTGAAAGATACAGCCAACTTGTATCATTATCAGGATGTAAATCTGCGTGTAAATACTATTTATCGATATAAATTTGTGGGCAAAGATATGTTTGGAGAATACACAGATTATTCAGAGCCTTTCACAATAAAAGTAGCGGATATGATACCCCCTCCCGCTCCATACAATGTAAGTAGGAAAATTAAAAACCCTACGGTACAAATTTTTTGGTCATCATTAAAAGTAAAGGATTTGGCAGGATTTCATATTTACAGAGCTACATTGAGTGATGGACCTTATACCCAAATAAGTAAATCTTTGCTTTCTACACGCGATTCCGTATATTCAGACAAGGTATCAAAAAGCGGTGCATACTATTATCGTATACATGCGGTAGATTTATCAGCCAATCAAAGCATTTCAGAAAAGGTATTTGCTGAGGTACATGATATTAAGCCCCCAGCCAAACCTATAGGGCTAGTATGCAAACCTGATACAGGTCACATAACCTTGACATGGAAAGAGAATGCCGAGCCAGATATTTTAGGCTACTTAATATACAGAACTGTATCGAAAAACAGCAAAGACCACTTCGTTTTGCTCAATTCTAATCCAATCAAAGGCAATTCATTTGTTGAAAAGCTTCCTAAAAATGCAAAGAACAAATTTTTATACAAGATTGTGGCTATAGATTCATCGTTCAACAAAAGCCCAATTTCAGATATTTCTTCGGCACGTATGCCCGATATATTTCCGCCTGCTGCACCTCACCTTTTGGGTGTCACGCCCATAAATCAAACCCTTTCCATCGCCTGGATTCCAAATGCAGATCCTGATATGCACCATTATTTGATTTATAGGGCAATAGATAACAAAAGAGATACGCTATTTTCACAATTAAATAAAGCGGAAATCTCGCTTAACGAAACCAACTTCATAGATAAAGATTGCATAAAGGGAATAAAGTACAGCTATTATATGCTAGCCGTAGATAGTGCTGGGAATCAATCTTATCGATCTAGAACTATTCAGGCTTTTATTCCACTCAATGATGTTCCGATTGCTATTGATAAAAAAAACTATAAAATACAATATAAAAAAGACCAACGAAAAGTAGAATTGACTTGGAAAATACAGCCACCCTTTTTAGCCACTGTAGTATTGAGAAAAGAAGGCAGTGGTACTTATATACCTTTGGCTCAGACCACTACACTTTCGGGCTTTAACGACCTGAAGATAAAAACGAAGAACACTTATACTTATATTTTAAAAGCATTTTCTACAAACGGGGAAACGGCAGTTTCTCAACCTGTAGAGATTCAAGTAGAATAAAAATCTTATTAGCGAGGTTTTGAGACTGTTTTGTATTACTTTACTTTTGAAGCGATGAAGAGAATGGGTTTCGCAATAGTCATTTTATTTGTTTGATTCAGCCGATTGTGGCTGCGGAGGAGCCTGATTTATCGGAGATAGAGATGCTGCTTGTTGCGATTGGTATGTCTGAACCAGATCGCAATGAAGTACTTGCTGATATAAAAAATAGTGATAATCCTGAGGAATCGAAGAAAAAAGCGGTAAATTCCACAAAAAGAGCGTATCAATTTTCAGTTTTAGAAGAACAAATTGATTTCGAACTCTTGATGAATAAGTTTAGTAGTGTTACTGGAGTAAATCTTGAATTGGTATTTTATTTAAATGGAGTAAATATTTTAACTAAAAAAATTTATAAGAGTTTTAAAGCAATAACAGAAGGCCGCTATAGTACTGACCCCACGCCCGCTGTTCGCTTGGCATTTGAGGTCAACGACACCGACAAAGGGTATGTGCTTCGAAAAGAAGGCATGACGGCTGACGGATTGCTTACCAGCAAAAATGTACAAACCCTCAACCAAGGCGATGTTGCATACAATGTAGAAAGGCTAAAAACAATGACACTAGCCATGATTAATAAGCTTTCAGCAGAAACGGCTTATAAATCGGTAGAAGAAACCAAAAAAAATATTTATGATGCTGTGAGTGCTTTTGTTGAAAAAGGAATAGAAATATTTCCCGGAGAAAGAAAAGCCAACCCGAATGGCTTACTAGCAACGTTGAAGATAATAAAAGAACAAGCTGCCAAAGACAAACTGATAACCATTCACACAGTGGCTTCTGGCAAGTCGATATTTGAATTGTGGGGTGAAGATTTAAATATTGAAAATACAACGTATGAAAAAATACGTTTTATG
>CAZMFZ010000071.1:0-10234 GCA_964565665.1 uncultured Bifidobacteriaceae bacterium
CATATACAATTGTTGCAATAATTTATTTTTTATAAATAATAAAACACTTTGTGTTGCAATAAATTTTATTTGTAATTATTTGCAACATACTTTGTTACAAATAATTTATATTTTATAATTTAGAAACAAAAAGATAACTTGAAAAAATCGGCCGTTGCAATTATCCGTGAGCAGCTAGGGCTTACCCAACAAGAACTGGCAGACTATTTAGACATTGAAAGAGGTACACTTTCTATGGCCGAAAGCAATAGAAGACCCATATCCACTGCTATTCTTGCCGAGCTTACCCAGCTTTTTCAGCAGCCTGCCACTGTCACTGGTTTTATTTCTTCCGAGTGGGAAATACTTGAGCAAGCTGAAATGGTAAAAGAATTTTCAGCTCATAAAAAAGAATTGGAATGGAAAATTGCTGTGCAAAAAAGAAACCTCGCACGATTGCAAGCCAAACACAACCAATGTATAGCCAAAATACAAGCCTTCAAAAAAATGCACCTGCTATTAGAAAATGTTGAGATTACCCCGTTAGTGGTTCATAAAAAAGCTTGGCTAAAACAAGCTGAAATTAAAACATGGAAAATATTCAGCAATTGTAGCAAGACCGATATGGCTTTGCTCAGCCTGAGTATTCAAACTTTAGAAGGCGAATTGATAGCCGTAAATCAAAGGTTGGTAGGTGAACAAGAAAGACTTTACAAGTTTTTAAAAAACGCAGAAAACCTCAGTGCAAACGGATTTTAAATTTAAAAATTCTTGAAGAATAAAAAAAGTAGCTTTTTAAATTAAATGGTATGCAGAAAGGCATCCTTTCAAGTAACGAGAAAACCAGAACTATTAAAATTTAAGCCTATAGGTCTAATGTCTCCAAGAATCAAAAAAGAACGTAGACTTATTTATGAAGTTGTAAGTTAGAGAATAGGTTTTAAATATTTCAGTTGACAAACTCAATTTAGTACCACTTTCATTTTTGTAGCAGTTTTTTTGTATTCTGCGGGAGTAACACCAGTTTTCTCTTTAAATATGCGATAAAAAGTAGATTTATTGTTGAATCCGCAATCGAAGCAGAGCGAATCAATCTTCAAATTATTTTCAAAACCCAAGGATAAGTATTTTTTGGCTTCTTCCAAACGATAGTTGTTTACAAAATCATTGAAATTTGTGCCTGCTTTTCTATTGATAACTTCTGAAAGTTTATGAGGAGAAATTCTCAAAGTTTCGCCTAAATTGGTTAGCTTTATTTCAGGCTCCAACCAAGGTTTTTCAGCTTCGAAGTGATATAGTATTTTTTTATAAATAGTGTCTACTTCTTCTAAACTAAGCCTTGAATTTTGGTATTTTTCATTTCGGAATATATTTAATGGCTCAATGGCTTGGGCGTATTGCAAGTAATTAGTTTTGTTGAAAAGCACATCGTTGTTATAACTCTGATAGAATATATAAAAACAATAGATATTAGAGCAAATGGGTAGCAATATTAAATCTGTAAATTCATTGCCAATAAAGGAAGCGGCAGGAAGTGCTACCAAACCTAAAGCCAACATCAGGTAAAATAGCTTCTTTAGAAAATCAAGCTTTAAATGGTAAATATTGCTGAATACTTGTTTAGCTTCATTTTCTAGTTTTTTCATTCTATAAATACCTAAGGCAATAAAAAACAGAAATACAATACCTACCAAATAATTGTTGTAGGCAAATAAGGGAGGCTGAATACCAAACATATTATTTACTATCATTTGTTGCTCTGGTAAGGGAATTTGTAGATAATAATACAATGATACAATGGAAGCTATACAAGGTAAAAACATCCAATAACTGTTAGAAAACTTTACTTTTTCGCCCAACAGCAATTTAGAATAAAGGTATAGTGCCGGACCCATCATCAATATGAAGAATTCATGCACGAAGAACACCCAGCCAGTAATTAACAGCTTTTTATAAGCTAAAAAGTTGGCTAAAGCAGTGAATCCGGGGAGCAAGAATATAAGAGCCAATAAAAATACAGGGAGGGAATTATCTCTTCTTGTAAATAAGAAAAAGCAAACTAACACTTTATTGCTTACTGCAAATATTGCCAATACTTCAATTGGGATGCCTATAGTAAGGCAATTTTATAAGTGCCAAATTCAATATAATAATTTTCCTTTTAAATAGTATTTTATTTCGATAAAAGCCTACCCACGAGCAAAACTGAAAATAAATTGCTCCATACTGCCTCAATTATGCTCACATCTTTTACAATAAGCATGGCATCAGGAAAAGAACTGTCTAAGGCCCCCAGTACATTCATGCTATAAGCCACACACATCATATAGCTGTGAAACCGCATTTCGTGAAGCACGCCTGTGGCATTGGGGTATACCAAACATACAATATCGTATACACTGGCAAAGCTTATAGAAATCATGAGGTAAATACAGGCAGAACCCCACATACGCTCTTCCATATTGCTTTTTTCGCCAAATATTTCAATAATGGTATAATAAATAATGGTGCAAAACGAACTGTATAAGCTCACTTGCACAAAAAATAATATAATGCGTTTGATGTTGTCTTCAATAATATGTACACCTGGGCTGGCCAGCACACCACCAATTAGTACTGCAGTCACTAATATTGTGTATACCCGGTTTACTACTTTTATATTGGTATCAAATGATTTTACCATTTTATACATATTCACCATATACCATATTGTGGTACATAAAAACAAGGTTTCTCCAATACTTTTAGACATTTCCGAAGGCTCCATTATCATGTGAATGATGTCTTCATTGAGCAATGCTTGCACAATAAGAATAAATTGGCTGAAAATTGTAAGTTTAAAACGATGAATTTTTACTGAGTTAATTTCCATTGGTTTGAAGATGCTATATTTTATTGTGAATTTAAACGATACATACGGAGATGGAAGCAATAATGGATTTTGCGTTGCAATTTTACTCAAATTCATATCAAAATGTTTTGGAAATATAGGCTTTTTAATAACACACTTTATCAATGGCTGCACACCTTGCCAACGGTTTATTATTAACATTTATGTATTTTTGTAGTTGAATAAAAAAAGAGTACCCTTATGCCTTCCACTTCACTCACACAGCCTTTCGATTATTGCCAAAGCCTCACAGAATATTCCCGAAGGAAGACAGTAGAAGTTAAAATTGGAAACTTGCTGATGGGTTCTATGCACCCAATCCGGGTACAATCAATGACTACCATCGATACTATGGACACCCAAGGTTCGGTTGAGCAGGCTATAAGAATGATAGAGGCAGGTTGTGAATTGGTACGCATTACTGCTCCCAGTATTAAAGAGGCCAACAATCTTGCTGAAATAAAAAAGGAATTGGTAAAAAGAGGCTACAATACGCCCTTAGTGGCCGATATACACTTTACACCCAATGCTGCCGAGGTAGCCGCCAGAATTGTAGAAAAGGTACGAGTAAATCCTGGTAATTATGCCGATAAAAAGCGATTCGAAACCATAGAATATACCGATATCGAATATAACAACGAGCTGCAACGCATAAGAGATAAATTCTTGCCTTTAGTGAAAATATGCAAAGATTACGGCACGGCCATGCGAATAGGTACCAATCATGGCTCACTTTCCGATCGCATTATGAGCCGCTATGGCGATAGCCCGCTCGGAATGGTAGAGTCGGCCTTGGAATTCTTAAAAATATGTGAAGATGAGAATTACTACAATATTGTAATTTCCATGAAATCGAGCAACACCCAAGTAATGGTGCAGGCTTACCGAATGCTAGTAAATAGGTTGAATGCTGATGGTTTCAAGCCGTATCCTTTGCACTTGGGTGTAACCGAAGCTGGAGAAGCCGAAGACGGAAGAATAAAATCGGCTGTGGGAATAGGTACTTTACTTGAAGACGGTCTGGGCGACACCGTGAGAGTATCCCTCACAGAAGATCCCGAATTTGAAATGCCGGTTGCCAAAGCTTTGGTAGACAGATACAATAATCGTTCTGGTCATAAGCCTATTAAATCCATTGAAATATCACCCATAAACCCGTATCAATACAATCGGAGACACACTTTTGAGGTAGCCAATATAGGCGGTAGCAATGTGCCGAGAGTAATTGCAGATTTCTCGCAAAACAGTCCGTTTCAAAATACTAATTATGAAGGTAAAAGTGCTTTGAAATCTATTGGACATTTCTATTTTGAATTGACAGATAAGTGGAATATGAACGATTTAGGTGCCGACTATATCTATACAGGTGGCCATCCAGCCCCATTTATGCTGCCAAATGGGGTGAAAGAGATCATAAATTTTGATACTTGGAATGAGCTAACCCTCAAAAATCACAAGCTTCCTTTGTTCGATTTACGAGATGGGAACATGGCACAACATCAATCAATAGTTGTCAATAATACTTTACCCAAATTTATATTCATCAATTACAAATCTCTTTCAGATGATTTTTATGATTTAATTCGAAATGATAAAAATGCCATACTGTTGATTGATACAAATAATGAACATGCCATGGGTGCACTCAGGAGGTTGTTTTTTTATTTGATGGGGAATAAAATAGACAACCCGGTAGTTATTTCCAGAAAATATACTGAATTGACAGATGATATGTTTCAACTCTATTCCGCTACCGATTTTGGGGGTTTGCTCATCGATGGCTTTGGCGATGGGGTGTTTATCTCAAATGAAAATACACCAAATGCTGACGACATTATTCGAAAACGCAACAACACAGTAGCCTTTGGCATATTACAGGCAGCTCGTACTCGCATTTCAAAAACAGAATATATTTCTTGTCCATCGTGTGGGCGTACGCTTTTTGATTTGCAAGAAACCACCGCTATGATTCGCAAACGAACTGACCATTTAAAAGGCTTGAAAATAGGTATTATGGGTTGCATCGTGAATGGACCGGGCGAAATGGCCGATGCAGATTTCGGCTACGTAGGTGTGGGAAAAGACAGAATCGCACTTTACAAAGGCAAAGAAATAATAAAGAAAGCAGTACCTGCCGAAAATGCACTTGACGAACTCATTGATTTGATAAAATCAGAAGGAAAGTGGATTGAGCAAGAATGATATAAAACGACTACGACTTAGTTTTTTCATTTCTGGTAAATAAATAAGCCCACCAAACCAACACAAATTGTAAAGCAACTCTTATAACAAGTACATACATAGGAATGTTGAATTTTGTAGGTTTGTCAAATATCATTTGAATGTGCACTGCCAAAAACACCATTAGCATGGCAATAATGAGCCAAGCGGCAGTTTTTCTATAATTTGGATAAAGCAATAATATCGCCAATACCATTTCAGAAATGCCACTTATATGTATTAATTCATTGGGGTATGGTAGCCAGAAAGGTATAATTGCTGCATACATTTGTGGATTGATAAAATGGTTTGCACCCGCCAGCAAATACAAAACTGACATGGAATACAGCGATAGTTTTTTCATTCTATAGTTTTGAAGCTTTGTAATTGTTAAAATTCACTAATATTTCCCAGATAAGTATTTAATTTATATCTAATGGGTTAAATCAAGTATCAGTTTTGAATCTGTTATATTTTTTTGACTATATTTCGACAATTATTTTATCTGTAAAACACCTAATCTCAATCATTATATGTCTGATCAAACTGCCGAAATAATATTAGAAGGAAAGTCGTTTAAATTTCCCATTGTTGTTGGCACTGAAAACGAAAAAGCCATTGACATTTCTAAATTAAGAGATGAAACAGGCTACATTACTTACGACCAAGGCTACAAAAATACAGGCGCGACTAAAAGCGAAATTACTTTCCTTGATGGTGAAAACGGCATTTTGCAATACAGAGGCTACCCGATAGAGCAATTGGCAGAAACCTCTTCATTTATAGAAGTAGCTTATTTGCTTATTTATGGCAATTTGCCAAACAAATCAGAATTAGAAGATTTCACTACACGTATTACCAAGCGTTCGCTTGTGCATGAAGATATGAAAATCATTCTCGATGGCTTTCCCTCTTATGCCCACCCCATGGGTGTCTTATCATCATTGGTTTGCTCTATGACAGCTTTTTATCCCGAATCATTAAATCCTAATCCTACAGAGGAAGAGCTAGATTTGCATGTAATAAGGTTGCTTGCCAAAATGCCTACTATGGTGGCTTGGTCGTACAGAAAATCGAAAGGAATGCCCTATAATTATCCTAAAAACAGCATGGATTATTGTTCCAACTTCCTTCAAATGATGTTTGCACACCCAACTGAAACTTACAATATTGATTCATCGGTTACGAGTGCATTGAATAAATTGCTTATTCTTCATGCCGATCACGAGCAAAATTGCTCAACCTCTACCGTAAGAATTGTAGGTTCGTCACAAGCCAGTTTATATGGCTCAGTTTCGGCAGGTATCAATGCACTTTGGGGTCCATTGCATGGAGGAGCCAACCAAGAAGTGATTGAAATGCTCGAAGAAATTCGTATTTCAGGTGTGAGTACCAAAGATTACATTGAAAAAGTAAAAAAGAAAACCGTTCGATTGATGGGCTTTGGTCACCGAGTGTATAAAAACTTTGATCCACGTGCCAAAATTATAAAAGGTGCTTGCGACCAAATATTGAACAAATTGGGCGTAAACGACCCAGTGCTTGATATTGCCAAAGGTCTTGAAGAAGCGGCTTTGAACGACCCTTATTTTATAGAAAGAAAGCTTTACCCGAATGTAGATTTTTATTCAGGAATAATTTATAGAGCCCTGGGCATTCCAGTAAATATGTTTACAGTAATGTTCGCTTTAGGCAGGCTTCCCGGTTGGATAGCCCAATACAAAGAGTTGAGAACCAATAAAGAACCCATAGGTAGGCCAAGACAAATATATACGGGAGCTACCAAACGCGACTTTACTGTAATTGGAAAAAGAGGTTAACCTAGTTTTTACGAATACAAATCAAAAAAGCCACAAAGATTGTTTCCGTGGCTTTTTTGTAATATTATCCTAAAATATTCTTCCTGTTGGCATCAAGATTTAAAAAAATAGCCAATAATATTGTAAACGACCATAGCGAAGAGCCTCCGTAACTGAAGAAGGGTAGCGGAATGCCGATTACTGGAAATAGCCCAATGGTCATTCCAATATTTACTGTAAAATGGAAAAACATAATGGCCAGCACGCAATAGCCATAAATTCTTGAAAATTTCGAGCGTTGCCTTTCTGCAAGATAGATTAAACGAATAAAGAGAAAAGCAAAAACGCCAATCAATACAAAACTTCCAAGCCAGCCCCATTCTTCGCCAATGGTGCAAAATATAAAGTCGGTGTGTTGCTCAGGCACAAAATCAAACTTGGTCTGGGTTCCTTCTAAAAAACCCTTGCCCAAAAATCCGCCCGATCCAATGGCAATTTTCGATTGAGTTACATTCCAACCGAAACCAAGCGGATCAGCATCGGGGTTAATCAATGCTTTTATTCTATTTTGTTGATGAAGTTGCAATACATTATTTACAAAATAATCTACACTAAAAATTACACCTATGGAAATTAAGTAGGATATAAATGCAAGGGTTATAAAGCCAATTCTTCGCCTTATTTCTTTAAAAAGCACAATAATAAGTGTGGTGACGATGCCTAGTACAACTATAAGAATAAACTTATTGAACAATAAAGCCAACACAAACAATATAATACAAACAATGCCGATTACTAAGGGCAAAGGGTTCATTCCTTCTCTGAATAGAACCAAAACCAACGAGCCAAAAACCAAGGTAGAACCAGTATCGTTTTGAGCTAAAATTAGCAAAGCTGGGGCAACAATTATCAGCCCTACGCTCATCAGCGATTTTATATTCTCCAGTTTTACAAACGAGCTTGACAGATATAAAGCCATAGCTAATGCAGTAGCAAACTTGGCAAATTCTGAAGGTTGTAATGCAAAACTGCCTATCTGAATCCAAGATTTTGAGCCGGCTACTACTTTCCCGAATATCAAAACACCAATTAATAATAAAATGATTGCACCGTAGATATAATAGGCAAACGATTCCCAGAATCGGTAATCTATCAGCATGATGAATCCAAAAAGAAATATGGCTGTGCCAATCCAAAGCAATTGCTTTCCGGAGTTTAAGTTCAAGTCGAATATACTTTGGGGCAATTCAGGATCGTACACGGCAGCGAAGATGTTGAGCCAGCCCCAAGTCATTAAGAAAAAATAAATACCTATGGTGAGCCAATCAACTTCGCTTCCTGCTCTTTGGTTGAGGTTTTGCTGGATCATGAATAAAATCCCGTTTTAAAATGTAATTCTCTACCCAATCTTTTTCTACTTCATAGCCCAAATATTTTCCAAACAGTAAACCAGCCATTGGTGCAGCCCACTCAGCACCAAATCCCGAATTTTCTATTACTATAGCTATTGCAATTTTAGGATTGTCTTTGGGAGCAAACCCTATAAATACGGAGTGATCTACTCCTTGCGGATTTTCAACCGTCCCTGTTTTTCCGCAAGCTATCTGATTTTTTGCCCTTGCTAAAAAGCCTGTTCCTGCCCTCACAACTTGCTCCATACCATCTACAACAGCATTATAGTACTCTTTGTCTACTCCTGTTTCATGCTTTATTAGAAATTGAGGCAGAGGACTTAGTGAATCGCCAATTGATTTTATCAAATGAGGAGCATAATAATGGCCTCTGTTGGCAAATATACTAGCCAAGTTTGCCATTTGAATGGGTGTCATCCCCAATTCGCCTTGCCCGATTCCCAACGAATATATGGTAGAAAACTGCCATCCATTTTTCCCATACACTTTATTATAATAGTTGCTAGTAACCAATATTCCTTTTTTCTCATTGGGCAAATCAATGCCTATTTTGGACCCTAGCCCAAACTTCAACACATGGTCTCGCCACAAATCATAATTAATACGTGCATCAATAAATGCGTTGGAGCTTCTGCCTGCCTGAATTATTTTCTTGAATACTGTCCAGTAATAAGGATTACATGAAAACTGAATAGACGTTCTAAAACTAGCTGAGGTGTGCTTTCCATGACACGCTATTATGTTTCTGTTGCAAGCTATCACCGTTTCGGTGTTGATTATCCGTTGTTGAAGTGCATAAAGTGCATTGATTGTTTTAAAAATAGAGCCTGGAGGATATTGAGCCATCAAAGCCCTGTTGAACAGGGGCTTCAGACTATCTCTTGATAAGGCTAAGAAATTTTTTGAAAAATCTTCGCCTGTCAATAAATTAGGATCGTATGTAGGTCCTGAAACAAAGGCCAATACTTCGCCCGTAGATGGCTCTATGGCCACTACGCTGCCAATTTTATTTTTCATCAGTTTCTCTGCATAAAGCTGTAACTCCATGTCTAGGGTCGCAACTACATCTTTGCCCGGAACGGAGGCCGTATCGTATAGGCCATTTTTAAACCTGCCTTTTTCCTCGCCTTTCACATTTACCAGCACATATTTTACCCCCCTTACTCCCCTGAGTTGCTTTTCATAAAACGACTCGATACCACTTATGCCTATGTAGTCGCCCGAACGGTAGTTGTCTTTGCCCACCAACTCAATTTTTTCCTTACTTATTTCTCCAATGTATCCTAGGGCATTGGCCGCTATTGATTGCGGATAATTTCGGACAGTACGTGCTTGCACATAAAATCCTGGAAAATCGACCAATAAATCTTGAATGCGAGCAAATTTAATATCCGACATTTGCTCAAAGAAAATTGAAGATTTCACTTTTGAATATTTTTGGGCGGCTTCTGATCGTTCATCAAAATTTTCAGCAGCAATACCCAGCAACTCACTCAATCTGTTTTTATCCCCATTGATTTTTACTTTTTTGGGAATCACCATCAAATCGTAAACTGCGGTGTTGGCCACAAGTAGTTTCCCATTTCTATCAGAAATAATACCACGATATGGATACTCAATTATGCGTTGAATTACGTTGTTGTTGGCCTCATCAAGATACGATTTGTCTATTACTTGTATGTAAAACAGTTTGGCTAGATACAGAAAGCCTACCAAAAAAATTAAAAATTGTATAATGAGTATTCTATTCTCCTTCAAAGGGCTGAAAAAATGAAGCTGTAAAGTTAATGATTATGGTGTTTTCATCTATTATGAAATAGAATAAATTATGTCTGGAAGAAAATCCCTTTCATTATTCTAATTAAAAGTTGTTTTTATAATTAGAATAATCAAGTTTAGGCAAAATAAATTAAGGTGGCCGAAATATTTTTATT
>CAZMFZ010000071.1:10244-19947 GCA_964565665.1 uncultured Bifidobacteriaceae bacterium
TCAATTTAATGAATTTTATAAATTCATTAAATTGAATAATTGTATATACATTTCATTCTCAGTACTTTTACTATACTAGCATTGAGAATAAGGTTAAGTTGTATTTTAAAAGCGGAACAAGATATAAGTACAAACTTTTATTATTGAGGATATACTTTTTGGCTTTATAAAACTTTAAATATTGTATATTTTTAAAATCACCATTAAAAATTAAGCCTATATTCCTTAAATATATACTTTATGCTTTAATCAGGTTGTTATTTTAAGCTAAAATTGAACTATTTGATGAAATTTAACAAAAACATGATATTTTTTTAACATCATATTTGGAAAGTTAAAATTTAATATCTAGTTTCGTCTCAATCAAAGGTTAAATAAATGTTAAGCACTACGAATACATACACTTCAGCTTCATTTGCACTAGCACTATCACCGATAAGAGCTTGGAAATCTCTTTCCCTCCAAGGCCTTCAACCTATTTTTAACAATTAGACAAGCTTCAGGTATATATTCTCTAAAGGTTTCTTAAACTGAACATCTGCTTTTCTCTACATTTAGGTTTTTACCTAACCTTAAAATCAATCTTTAAAAATCATTGGCTTCGCCACACAATCATTTGCTATGGTAAAAAATTTACTATTAGTATTTGCGGTATTTCTCAGCATTGCAAATTTATATGCTCAAGAAACGCAAACTATCAATATTTCAGGTGTTGTACTAGACAAGAAAACCAATGAACCCATCATTGGCGTTACTATTGTTGAAAAAGGCACAACCAACGGCACTGTGTCTGATGTTGACGGCAAATTCGGCCTGAAAGTATCAAGCAACAACGTGGTACTGGCGATTTCCTATATAGGTTACGTAACTGTTGAGCAGCCATTGGGATCCCAAACCAACTTTTCTTTTTCATTGGAAGAAGAGACAAAAAATCTGGAAGAGGTAATAGTTACTGCTGTGTCTATAAAAAGAGAAAAGAGGCAACTCGGCTATGCAGCGCAAGATATCAAGGCGGACGAATTGGTTGGTTCGCAGGAAACCAACATTGTCAACGCAATGAATGCAAAAGTCGCTGGTGTTCAGATACTTTCCTCATCTGGCTCACCTGGGGCGGCTGCCCGAATACGCATACGAGGCAACTCGTCTTTGACCCAGAATAACGATCCTTTGTTTGTGATAGATGGTATACCGATCGACAACTCTGGAGGTGAATCTACAAGAACACTTGAGAGTTCGAACAGGGCCATAGATATTAATCCCAATGATATTGAATCGATGTCTATTCTGAAAGGCCCTGCAGCCACGGCATTATATGGCATCAGAGCTGCAAATGGTGCAGTAATTATAACTACCAAAAAAGGAAAAGCGGGAAAAACCACCGTAAGCTTCAGCAGTAGCTGGGGTATAGACATGGTGAATAAACTTCCTGAATTGCAAACAAAATATGCAGGAGGGAACAATGGAGACACTGTGTATTTCGATCAACGCGTAAATAGAATAAGCCCAGGAACTGGCAACTCACGCTCATGGGGGCCGAGCTACGATGAGTTGAGGTACAATGGCGTAGGTGACAAGTGGGACGATAGGGGAAGAATGGTGCTAAGCAACGACCCAAATCTGGCTAGGGTAACGCCCTACGATAATATCAACAAATTTTTTGTGCCTGCTTTACGGAGAGACAATTATATAAGTGTGAGCGGTGGCGGTGAAAAATCTACATATTTCCTCTCGGTGGGCAATTTCAAACAAGAGGGCATAGTGCCCAACACCAATTATGAACGTAGCTCTGTGAAGTTTACAGGAACCAACCAAGTAAACAAGCTTCTAAAGCTAACCTCATCGGCAACATACACTTACAGCACTTCTGACAGAATGCGAAAGGGTGGAAACTGGTCTTCGCCAATTGTTTCTTTGTTTAGAAGCCCCAATGACTTCGATATTGCCAATGGAAAACGCGATCCAATCACTAATAAAGATGCCTATTTGTTTGCAGATGGCACGCAGCGGCAAAATGCGATATTCGACAACCCTTATTTTTCAGTCAATAACAATCTTGCTTCTGAAAAAATACACAGAGTAATCGGTTTTCTGCAATCTGATATCCAGCCTTTACCTTGGCTTGGCATTATGGCAAGGATCGGCACAGATTTTAATCACTTCAACGACAGACAAAACTATTCGAAGCAATCGGCTGAGAATCATGCTGAGCAATCTTTTGTCGGGTCTATCAGAAATGGCCAAACTATTAGGGCAGATTTGAACACCGACTTGCTTATTAGTGCTGATAAAGATATTTCTAAAGATTTTAATATTGGCCTTCGCATTGGGCACAACTACTGGCAATCGAGCTCCAATCAGCTTGAAGCTACGGGGTATGGCTACACTTTTAGCAACTATGAAGATTTGACAAACACCCAAAGCATTGAAACTTTCAATAGAGATGTAACAAGAAAAATAATGGGTATTTACAGCGAAGCCAAGTTAGGTTTTCGGAATTATCTATTCTTGACAGGCACATTCAGAAGAGAAGAGGCATCTACATTGCCTAGAAAAAACCAGTCTTTCACATATCCTTCGTTAAGCCTTTCCTTTGTTTTTACAGATGTGTTGAAACTCGATAATAATCAGTGGCTCAGCTTTGGAAAGCTAAGGTTGTCGGTTGCTCAGGTGGGAAACCTGCCAAATCCTTATTTAACCAATACATTCTACACCAGAAATTTGAGTGTACCCTTTCAAGGCCAAACGATGTACAGGAGCGAACTCACTCAGGGCAATCCTAATTTTAAGCCAGAGCTTAGCACCTCCTACGAAATAGGCACTGAATTGAGGTTTTTCAAAAACAGAGCTAGTATAGACGTAACTTATTACGATACCAAAAGCGAAAATCAAATTATCCCCATACAAGTTGCCGCATCTACGGGCTATAATTTTGCCCAAAGGAATAGCGGCTTCATTACAAATAAGGGTCTGGAGGTAGTAGTTGGAATAACGCCCATCAAACGCGACTTAGTATGGGATGTGAATTTGAATTTCTTCACTTACCAAAACAAAGTGTTTGATGTGGCTACAAACTACCAGCAAATAGGAGGTTCGGCAGGATTTACACAAGGCTATTCGGGCTATGCCAATGGCAATAATTATGGCATATTGATTGGTGCTTCTAGGTATCAAAGGTATGGCCAAGACCCCAATGACCCGGCCATTAGAAAAGACTTGCCCATCGTAGTAGATTCTGCCGGATATCCTGTAATTCAAAACGGCACATATATTATTGGCAACCCCAATCCTGATTGGACACTGGGTTTCAGAAATGGATTTAGCTACAAGGGCTTCTCGCTTTCTGCTTTGTTAGATATAAGAAAAGGAGGGCAAGTGTTTAACCTTACCAGATTGAATATGATGGCTATGGGAACACATAAATTAACCGAAAATAGAGATGAATTGAAACCATTCGACAATTCGGTGAACAAAGACGGGAGCGCTAACATCACATCGATCAAACAAGACCGCACATTTTATGAAAACCTTGGTGGTGATTTTGGAAACGTGCCTGAAAGAGGCATAGAAGATGGTTCTTGGATAAGATTGAGAGAAGTTGCTTTCGGCTACAGCTTCAATGAAAAAAAGGTAAAGGTGCTTGGCATGCAAAACCTTTCCCTAAAATTTACGGGCAGAAACTTATTTCTTATTACCCCTTACAGTGGCATAGATCCGGAAACGAATGCTGCTGGAAACGATCCTAGTTTTGGTAGAGATGCTTATAACTCGCCCAATACCAAGAGCTATGTAATGACATTAAGTGCCTTATTTTAATTTATTGTATGCAAAAGAGTAGCATTTGTTGTAAAATCCTTATTTTTTTGACGGTTATAGGCGGGTTGCAATCTTGCAATTTTGGCGATGTGAACGTAAATCCCAATGCCACTACCAACGAAGTGGTGTCTCTCGATAAAAGATTGCCTTCACTTGAGTACGATTTTGCCAGCATTGTGGGCGGTTCGGTGGCGGTGAGGGTTGGCAATATTGTGGGCTATTCATTTTACAAGCAAGGCCCAGTCGGATTCAACAAATACATATTCTCCCCTGCTGATGCTTCCAATATCAATCTTTGGGGCGATTTATATGCCCAGCCCATCAATCAGGCATTCCAAATCATAGCCAAAGCTGATGAAGAAGGTAACAACTTTTACAAAGGCATTGCGCTTATTATCCAATCTTATAGTATTATTACCGCTTCCACTATCTGGGGCGATGTACCGTTTGCCGAGGCTTCTCAAGCATCGCAGTTCCCATTTCCGAAATTTGACCCCCAAGAGGCCATTTATGCCAAAGTGCAGGAAAATCTTGACTTGGCCATAGCCAATTTGAGCAATGAAACTGGAAAAGTAAAGCCATCGGTGGATGATTTGATATTCAAAGGCGATGTAAGTAAGTGGATAAAAACAGCCTATGCGCTGAAAGCCAGATACTATTTGCATTTGGTAAAAAAGGATGTTGCAAATTATGCAAAAGCCGATGTCGCTCTCGCAAATGCCTTCAAATCTAATGCTGATAATTGCTTACTTGTATTCGAAGAGGGTGTGCCTGATGTAAACGCACCTTTGTACAACGAAAAAGTATCGGGCGATACCCAAGTAGATTCCGAATTTGGCACCTTGTTACGCACTACTTTGAAAGACCCTAGAGAAAAATTCTATACTATTGTGAAAGGCAGTATCGTAAACCCTTCTCAAATTAGGGCTTTATACGGGGCTTTCTATGGTTCCAAAGGCTCTTATTATCCTTTCATCACCTACGAAGAATGCGAATTTATGCGCACCGAAATATTGATGAAAACTTCAGGGAAAGCTGCTGCCGAACCTGCTTTTCGGGCTGCAATCCAAGCGAGCCTTGATAGAATATGTACAAAATCGATCGGAACCATACCCACTGACGATGTAGCTGTGGGCATACCTAGCAGTGTATTGGGTATATATGTAAATAAAGTTGCCAACATTGACAGTGTAGCTGAAGACAGCACAGTATGGAAAACAATATTTCAACAGAAATTCATTGCCATGTTCATGCAGGCCGAAGCTTGGAACGATTACCGCAGAACGGAGCAGTACGTAGCGGGGATAAAAGGCCTTCCAATTATAAAACCTAGAGATGGAGGTTTACTGCCACGCAAGTATTACTACCCCTCTACCGAATTGAATGCCAATCCGGCTGCTCCGCCCAATATCCCCGACCCTTACCAGCGAGTCTGGTGGGACAGCAACTAAATATTTAGCTTAGTTTATACAATTTTAAATAGAAATTCAAGGCTATTGTGCGATAGCCGAGTCTCAACAGTAGCACACTTTCAATTCTTTGTCAAACCTTTTAAATGTTCAATTTAATGAAAAAGTTCTTTACCAATCAGTTTAAGAAAATGGCACTCCTAATCGGTATGTCTGCATGTGTAAGCATAACCGCAAGTTATGCACAAGAGCCAATAGTGACGGTACAAAATATCCCTTACGTTGTCAACTTTGGATCAGCTCATTTTACTACTTATCCAAACGGACTGGCTGTTTCTAGAGGTATTAGTAACAGTTTCAAAACTAACATTGCTGATGTTACTACCTTTCCTGCTGCTGATTTTACAGACACTAGGAACATTTCTGCAACCCAACTGACAGCACCTTTAACAAATTCGGTTGGAGGAAGCAATATTTCTGGTGGTTCTAATGCGCATAGTTATTTAGACGGTAGCGATGCTAAACTTTTGATTACATTATCGACTCGTTTGTGGGGTGCATTCTTTGCGGTTAAAACCTCAAATAATGAAAAGATTAAAGTAAGCTATAGCTTGCAGCTTACCGAGAGAGCGGTAAATAACACTACCGCAGGCCTTGATCTAACAGCTTATCTGCAGTATAGAACCAGCACTACCACTGGTTGGAGCACTGTAGCAGGCTCGCAGTGGAACACTGCAGGATTGACTGTTGGTGGTGTTACTAATTATAGCCTAACACTTCCAGGCATTGTAGATAATTTAGCTGCTTTGGATTTGAGAATCATCAATACGCAAACTGCTGGAGTTGGTGCAACAGATCTATTAAGTTATGCTATCGACAATATTTCAGTAACAGGAACTCAAATCGCAGTAAATACCGTAACCGCAGTAGCCTTCAAAATCAAGTCGGTAACCCCAACCTCTACCAGTGTAATCACGGCTGGAAAAGCTTTTAGTGTGGTGGTAGAATCAGCAGATCCTGACGGTGCTCCTTTTGCTGTTACATCCGCCACAGGCTTTAGTTTGGCCGTTGTAGGTGGCAGTGGAACTTTAAACGGAACAGTAAGTGGTATCATACTTGCCAGTACTTCCAGTGCAATTGTTAGTGGTATTTCTTATTCTCAGGCGGGTGTAATTGTCTTGTCCGCTACAGCTACTTCTGGTCAGCCCCTTACTTCGGTTACTTCCGTCATCACCGTAACTGGCGATCCTTTGTCTGGATTGAATGTACTCTTCTCTGAAAATTTTGAAGATGCCAACAGCCTACCTGCGGCCGACAACTTCCCAGTTTCTGTATCGGGCTTTACCGCTTACAATTTAGATAATGAAACATTGTCTCCAAGCGGATCACCAGGCTATGGAAGTGCTGGATTTGTAGTCGTGAGAACCATTAGAGGCCCCTGGAGAGGAAATGGCTTGGATAACATAGGCACCGAGACTTATTTCGACAACACTGGTTCTACTGTAGCTGACTCAAACTTCGTTGCTGGTGCTACCTCTTTTTTCGTGAGCAGTGTAGCGGGTGCCAATCGTTGGTTGGTATTGCCTGCAGTTACGCTTTCTGGTGAAAACATAAAATTGGCTTGGCAGTCTATGTCGCGCGGTTCTTTTAACTTCAGAGATTCTTATCGTCTGAAAGTAAGTGCTACCGCGCCTAGCGATCCCTTTATCACTGCCGATTTTGAATTGATCTCTACTGTTGCAGGTGTTGCAGAATTTGCAAATGAACCTTCTAGAAGGGTAACTAGCCACAGCATCGATTTGCCTGCTACACTTAAGGGATTGGTAGTATATATTGCTTTTGAAGTCTTCACGCCTGCCCCTGGTGGCGACAGAATATTCTTCGACAATATATTGGTAACTTCTACCGATGCCATTACGGGAGTTGATGATGTAATTGACAGTAAAAGCTTGGCAATTTACCCTAATCCTGCTACAGCCACTTTATTTGTAGCAAGCGAAGGCCAGCTTACGGTAAGCAGTACCGCTGGAAACACGGTAATAGCAACAACCATTGTGGGAAAGACAGCCATTGACGTGAGCGGCTTAGCACTCGGCCTGTACGTGGTGAAATTGCAGACAGCCACTGGTGTGCAATTCGCCAAATTCATCAAAGAATAAGTTTAGTTAAGGTTAATAAACTGAAAATTGTTTTCAGATGGTTATTACTTAGCGTTGGGAAGCCAGTTTCCCAACGCTATTTCAAAGCATTCTACCAAAATGAATAAACTTCTTTTTCTCCCTTTTCTATTTTTTGTAGCCTTTTCCGCCAATGGAATGAAAGGTCGCTTACTATTGATTGGTGGCGGTAGCGAACAAACTGGAGGCTGGAGCAATCCTGCTTATAAATGGGCAGTAGACAAATCGGCAAACAAACGCGTAGCCATTATCGGCTATTCGTCACCTTCTAATTTTTTAAGAGATTATTTCAAAAACAGCTTAGGAGCTGTATTTTCCAAAGATTTTACAGTAGCTTCGAAAGCGGAAGCCCAATCACAAATACTTTTAGATTCACTCATAACTTATGATGTTATATTTTTTCGAGGGGGCGATCAATCTATCTATTACAACAATTTCAAAGGTACTAAACTAGCCCAAGCCGTTACGCAAGTATTTAATAGCGGTGGTGTGATAGCTGGTACTTCGGCCGGATTGCACATTCTATCGAGCGTAATATACAATGCACTTGACGAATCGATTACCTCCGAAGAAGCCATTGTAAATATTGGCAATAGCAACATTACCTTGGCCAATGATTTCTTTCAGTTCTTTCCGGGCTATATTTTCGATTCTCATGTGGCAGAAAGAGGTAGATTTGCCCGTACTATTTCTTTTCTAGCCCGATGGTATAAAGACAAAAGACAAGTCATTAAAGCCATAGCGATGGACGATCTTACCGCCATGGGCATTGATACCAACCAGGTAGGGGAGGTGTTTGGCACAGGTGTAGCAGGCATTTACGCCTCAGCCAAGCGAGACGGCAATCATTTTGCCTTATCAAGAAATAATAAGTTAGCTGCTGATTCGATTGTTGTAAAGCATATACTAAACGGATGGAAATATAATTTCAAACTTCATACCATTACTAAGCCTACCACTACGGGAATCGCCATGTCTACCCCATTGGCTAGTGCCCAAACCAGTACATCTACTATTTTACTAAGTGCATCTGAATCAGTAACCTCTAATAAAGTATTGATTAATCAATTGGTGAAACATACGGGTGGGGTGAACGACAGAATCATCATCGTTACGGGAGTAGATACTGCCAGTGCAACTGCTTTCAAAACCCAATTATCAATCACAGGAGCTACTAGCGTCAATATTATTCAAAACACAGCTTCAGACCTAAGTGCAGAGAAGTATGTACGCAATGCCACTAAGTTTGTATTTATGGGTAACACCTATTCCCAGCTTGTTTCTTTTTTAGCCAATAAAATCAATAGTGTAGGGCCTATAATCAACCAAATTATACGAAGTGAAGGCAGTATACTTGCCTTTGTGGGCGACAATAGCAGATTTGTAGGCAGCAGATTGCTTAGCGATAACTATACTGGAAGGTACACAGCTTATGAGAATAAGATTACGACTACCGAAGGTCTAGGTTTTCTCAAATCTTCGATTGTATTTCCTGCAGCTTTCGCCAATGCTAACACATTAGAAAACTCAGCTTGTACCGTACCATATTTTATGATGAAAGATTCCTTAGCTTTCGGCATTATGATCGATGGTGATGTTGTGGTAAAGTATGAAATAAAGCCTGATGGTAAGGCGTTTTTAAGTTCTTTTGGCTTATCGCCTGCCATCATTATGAAGAATAACGGCACAGATTACGCATTTTCAAACACTACTTCTAAAAATAACGGAACACAACCACCCCGCCAAATTGCAGGGTTCGATTCGCTATACATCTCTTTCACCGATAGCACCAGCGCCATGCTGGTAGGTACAAATCTTGCCTATAAAGCTACGGTAGATACCATTTCCGTCCCTACATCTGCTAACAAATTTTCTCCAAAAACCACCATATCTGATTTTACCACTTATCCCAACCCAACCACCACCTATATTAATATGAATACGGAAGCCATTTCTTTATTTCCCGAAGGCAAAGTTGCATTGATCGATTTTGATGGTAAAACAGTGTACGAATCTATCGAATTAGGAAGGCAAATTCCTATAAATGGGCTTCCTAAAGGTATATATATGGTTACAATCTGGAGCGGACAAGAGGTGTATCGCAATAAAGTGGTGATTGGAGATTAGGTTGCGATAATTATTAATTAGTAATGCGTAATTAGGAATGCAGTGTGAAGTTTTGATAGTATTATTAATGAAAGCAATGGAATATAATTAGCGTATAATGCAGTCTCCGTCCTACGTTCCCTCGTCCCCTTCGGGGCGGGGGCTAGGGGGTGGGGCTTTTTTATAAAGAATCTTTTC
>CAZMFZ010000072.1:0-10763 GCA_964565665.1 uncultured Bifidobacteriaceae bacterium
TAGGCGTTTCCATAATTGCAGTGGGGTATGTAATCTCCAAAAAATCGAATGAAGTACATAATGAATTAAATTAAGTGCAAATACTTGTAATGTAAGAATACTATTTTCTAGATTTCCAAATTACTTCTTCTACACTTAAATCTTTTGCCATGGCACGGGATAATACAAATAAATAATCTGAGAGCCTGTTTAAGTACTTTATGATGAGTATTTCTACAGGCTCTTTTTCATTGAGCGTAACTACCAATCGCTCGGCTCTTCTACCCACTGTGCGTGCTATATGGCAAAAGGCAACTTCTTTATGGCCACCTGGCAATATAAAATTACGCAAGGGCTTTAGTGTTTCATTCATCTTGTCTATTTCATTTTCAATTCCCACCACATCACTTTCCTGTAAGTCGGGAATTTTGGCAATATTTTTATCTGGTTCGGTAGCTAATATGGCTCCAATGGTAAAAAGACGGTCTTGAATTTCTCTCAAAAATGGTTTTCTCAAATCATTTATAGTGTACTCAGCCAATAGCCCTATCCAAGAGTTAAGTTCATCTACTGTGCCATAAGTATCAATTCTCAAATGCGATTTAGAAACTCTGCTTCCACCCACCAATGAGGTTTCGCCACTATCTCCCGTTTTTGTATATATTTTCATACTTTTATAATTAATATTTCTAAAATATGAAATTATACCTTTTGGTTGTAACTATTCGAAATTTGCTTTGTAATTTTATTTATCTACTTGTAAGCATATTAAAATTCAATGAAATACTCGGTATTGGAAAAAGATATATTTGACAGACTGTCATTGGGTAATATGAAATTATTGTTGGTACATTTATTGTTAGTGTATCAATACAAATTTGATTTTAAACTTAGAAATAATGAAGACTATAATTCATAAATCAGAAACACGTGGTGGAGCCGACCATGGTTGGTTGAAAGCCACACATTCATTTAGTTTTGCACGCTATTACGATCCAAATCGTTTGCAATTTGGTGCTTTGAGAGTGCTTAATGATGATTTGGTAGCTCCGCAGATGGGTTTTGGTACACATCCGCACGATAATATGGAAATTGTGTCAATTGTTTTGAACGGAACAATCAGGCATAAAGATAGTATGGGAAATGTAGCAGAAATAAAAAAAGAAGAAGTGCAAATAATGTCTGCTGGAACTGGAGTGGAGCATTCAGAATTCAATGCAGATAAAAGCGAAACATTGAACTTGCTACAAATATGGGTAATGCCTAAGGAACACAACATAAAACCCAGATATGGTCAAGTGACTTTGAACCGAGTTGATCGGGAAAATAAAATCCAGACTATAGTTGCTCCTGATAAACAAGGAGCAATGTGGATAAATCAAGACGCGTACTTTTCAAGAGCCGCATTTTCCAAAGATTTTGAAAGTATTTATACCATAAATAAATCAGGAAATGGCGTATACGTTTTTTTGATTGAAGGCAAAGCCACTATTGCAGGAAATATGCTTGAAAAACGAGATGGAATAGGGATGTGGGAGACTGATAAAATTGAAATAAAAGCAGATTCTGATACAGAATTGTTATTTATAGAAGTGCCCATGCAATAAATTGAAATTTACTTCTCGCAGGGGCTTGGAAGCAAGCCCCTGTGAGCTTTACATTGGATTTTTTCATAAAAGTGCCAATCTACACTTTTAAATTTTGGGCAAATTCTTTAGCAAAATAGGTCAATATTATGTCAGCCCCAGCTCTTTTGATACTTAAAAGGCTTTCATTCATTGCTTTAGTACCATCAAGCCACCCGTTTTGAGCTGCGGCCTTTATCATGGCATATTCACCACTCACATTGTAAGCTGCAATGGGCAATGTAAAATTGTCTTTCAGTAATTTTATAATATCTAAGTATGCCAAAGCAGGCTTCACCATCAGGAAATCTGCACCTTCACTTGCATCTAACTCAGCCTCAATAATGGCTTCGCGACTGTTCGCAGGGTTCATCTGATAGGTTTTCTTGTCGCCAAATTTGGGAGCTGAATCTAATGCATCTCGAAAAGGCCCGTAAAAGGCACTTGCATATTTGGCTGTGTAGCTCATAATGCTGGTTTCTGAATACCCATTTGTATCTAAAATGTTTCGGATAAAGCCCACTCTGCCGTCCATCATATCAGATGGGCCTAAAATATCTGCTCCAGCTTTGGCTTGTGCCAAGCTCATTTTACCTAAAATCTCTAGGGTTTCGTCATTTGCTATTTTACCATTTTGTACCAAGCCATCATGCCCATCGCTGCTATATGGATCCATAGCCACATCTGTCATCAGACATATTTCAGGAAAATTCCTTTTTATTTCTCTTATGGCATTGATATACATGCCCTCTTCATTCCAACTTTCACTGGCAAATTTGTCTTTTTTACTTTCTTCATATTGAGGAAACAAATCGAAAGCCTTTATTCCCAAGTTGTTACATTCATTTATTTCTTCTAAAAGTAAATCGAGAGAAAATCGGCAAATACCCGGCATTGAAGATACTTCTACTTTTTTATTGTCTCCCAAAGTTAGAAAAAGTGGAAATAAGAGGTCATTTACAGTCACATGTGTTTCTTGCACCAAATCGCGAATGGCTTGGGTTTTGCGGTTTCTACGCGGGCGTTGGGGTAAATTTATCATAAAACTAGGGTTAATCTACTTTCTTCTGAATCACCTCGTCTTCAATATCTTTAAGTAATATAAGCAAGGCTTTGTTTGAAAGCATAATTTCATAAGCTGACATAGAGAGCGATACAAGCAATAGTACTAAACTGGCAGTAAAACTGTATGAGGCAAATATTCTAAAATCTTCGAATATTAAAAACATAGTAAGTGCGGCAAATAAAATACTGAGTATGCCATTGAGTTGCATGTCGCGTATGAGTTGAATTCTTCGTTTTAAAATTTTTATCTGTTGCAGAATGATATAACTTTTTTCTTGAGAATAAAGAGCGTGCAGTGCGCGTATACGGTTGCTAATGGCTATATAGCGATTGGTATAGGCCAAAAGCAATAAAGAAATAGCAGGAAAAAGTATAGCTGGCGTGGTAAGAGTTAATTCATTCATAGTGTTTAAAAATAAAAAAATTACCTTATTCTTTTATCCAAGGTCCGGAAGGATTTAAAGAGGTGTGTAAAATTGCAAATATTTTTACATGTTTGGAGTTTTCGTTTACAGTAAAATATATCATAAATGGAAATTTAGAGATTGCTAAACATCTAATATTCTCATACCTCATTTGATAAAATGGGTTAATTTCTAGCATTTTGGCTGTTTTCTAATAGATAAAGCAAATCGCTTTCCCAAACCAGTTTGTTGTAAATTATAATAGTGGATTGCAGTTTGTAAATTGATTAAAGCACTATTTTGGAATAATACCGTAAATCTTTTACTACCTAGTTTCATTCAACTATGAGTTTTTTGAATGCAACATCCAATTCAGTAAAATCGGTATCTTTTGTATTGGCAACTCTTTTAAGTACTATTTCCTTGTGCCAATCAGGAACAGATAAATCTACGCTGCTTGAAGTAGTTAAAAGTTTTATCACTTTAGTATGTTCTAATTCTTGTAAAAGCCCAAGGGAATCCGGATGAGAGAGTTCTACAAGTACAGTTTGGTTTGTCATAGGTGTTGGCGAAGCTATTAAATTTTTCTAATTTAACTGATTTTTGGAGTAGATAAAGATAATAAAAATTGAACAAATAAAAAAGAGACACTACCAGAAATACATAGGA
This sequence comes from uncultured Bifidobacteriaceae bacterium, assembly GCA_964565665.1. Taxonomy (GTDB): domain Bacteria; phylum Bacteroidota; class Bacteroidia; order Cytophagales; family UBA9547; genus CAZMFZ01. The sequence goes on from CAZMFZ010000072.1 coordinate 3,743, forward strand.
ATTGATTTAATAATCATTGTATTTCTTTTTTCCTTTGATGAAATAGCCCCACACAATACTATATTTCATCAGCATCTTGTGAGAATTGTGCTTAAGTTGAATTCGCTTTCTATGCAAAATTGGAATAGATCTGCAATAGGCAAAATGGGCTCTTACGATAGCAAAAGTATCTAGCGGATAGCCTTGAACTAAGAATTTTATTCCTGCCAATCCATCCATTATCAAACGTTTTAGAAATTTGAAAGGCAAGTCGTTGCCCGGGTAATTTTTATGAAATAGGTATAAGCTGTTTCTAAAATTAAGAAAAGTTTTGTAGCTACTATTTTTGGGTAAAGTGCCACCACCAATATGAAAAATTTCACTTTTAGGGAAATAAACAATTGTATACCCTGCATTCCATATCCGCCAGCAAAGATCTATTTCTTCCATGTGAGCGAAAAAATCTTCGTCTAAACCGCCTAATTGATTATAAACAGAAGCCTTGATAAACAAGCAAGCCCCTGAAGCCCAGCCTATTTCAGCAATTTCATTGTATTGACCTGAGTCTTTTTCAAGTGTTTCAAAAATTCGCCCACGACAAAAAGGATAGCCGTCATGATCGAGAAACCCACCCGCAGCTCCTGCATATTCAAATTCATCTCTGCAATAGAAAGATTTAATTTTGGGTTGTAATGCTGCTATAGTTGAATTGGCTTCTAAATATTGTATGGCAGGGTGAAGCCAATTGGGTGTGACTTCTACATCAGAATTGAGTAATACATAATAATCAGCCTCAATTTGACTCAGAGCCAAATTATAACCTCTACAAAATCCTTCGTTGGATGGATTTTGTAGGATTTTTAACTCAGGGAATGACGACTTTAAATATGCAATAGAGCCATCGGTAGAGGAATTGTCAACAATAATAACTTCCGCACCTGGGCTATATTCTACTACTTTGGAGAGAAATTGTGATAAAAACTTCTTCCCGTTCCAATTCAAAATGACAACAGCAACTTTCAAACCCTTACAAATAATTTATTATCAAAATGTCAAATGAAAATTAATTCATCTAACATCTAAAATTCAACATACAACATTCAACATTTAGCATTTCTTTACCTCATTCCGCCCATCAAAGCATTCAAATCGAGCCCTGGAATATTAGGAATTACGCCTTCCATCGATTTGGCAAGTTCGGCTTTCACTTGTGCATCAATATCGCTAATAGCTTTATTTACAGCCGCTACCGTTAAATCTTGCACCACATCTTTATCACTAAATATTTCCGGGTCTATTTCCAGTTTCAATAATTTTTTGTGTCCGTTTACAGTGGCTTTCACCATGCCACCACCAGATTCGGCTGTGAGGGTAATTTGTGCCAAGTTTTCTTGGGCTATTTTCATTTTTTCTTGTGCCTCTTTCACCTTGCCAAGAATGCTAAACATGTCGAACATAATAAGATTAATGTTAAGTTTTGTATGATAAATGTTGAATGTTAGAAGTTAACGAATCAGTTGTAAAGTGCCTTTTTTTGTGATTTCCTCTCCAAATTGATCTTTTACTCTGGCTACATAATGGTAAATATCAGGGTTGAAATTTCCCCCATCCCAGCCTTTGTTTTGATCTGAAGTCACAAACACAGTTTGCCCCCAACGGTTGTAAATTGTAAGTTCAAATTCTTCCCAAAACAATCCTTTGGGCATATAAGTATCATTTATATTGTCATCATTAGGCGTAAAAGCATTTGGCATAAATATTCTAACGTCTTGCTTTACAGATACAAAATTGGAGCGAATTTCTGTGCCATCGGGCAAATAGCCAATTACTCTGTAGACTGTAACCTGGGTTTTTTCATCAATAGGATTTTGGACATCGGAATTGCCGCTAAGTGGCCTTACTTCATAGGGAGTATTACCACCTCCCTGCCTGTAAATTTCTAATATATAATTACCAACTGTAGCATTATCACCAGTTACAGCATTGTTAAATTGAATAGAGTTTTGCTCCAAATTGTCTTTTTGGGCTTGTAAATAGGGGGGACAAGCTTTTGAAATATTGCTAGTACCGCATTGATTAGTAGCTTCTACCAAATAGCATTTGCCTGTGAGCGTGCTGGGAATAAAAGTGTTATCTGTAACAGAGCCTAATAAGTTGTTTTTGGGTGTTGCTTCAAGGTAAATATTATATTTTGCTACTACTCCGGCTACGGTAGGTGCAGTCCACGATAAATAGGTTTTCTCATCTGTTTTGCCAATAGTGGCTATAAATCCAGTAATTTGAGGCACGGCTAAAGGTGATTTTTTTAAGGCAGTTAAAGTGAGTGGTGCGGAAATGGAGATTTGATTGAATTGATTTTTTTTTGCCTCAGCCCTATATAAATAGGTTAAACCACAGACCACATCTGTGTCTTTATATGTGAAAGGATACCCAAGAGATGAAGACACAGTTGTCAGCCCATTTATTCCTACAATACTTAGTGTTAACTCAGAAGGGTAATAACTGGAAACAGTAATTGTATTTCCGCTAGTATCGACTTGGCCTGAGATGGGCAAAGTACACATTTGATTTTGAGCTTCTAAAGCTGGGTTTGTAACGGGTGGCTCAATATTTCCGCAGTCGTCAAAGGCTTCTAATTTGTAGCAATAAATATTGCTGAGGCTATTTAAGCCACCCTTTTGAATAGATTGAGATTTGATAATGGTGTCAGCTACACTAATTGAAGTGTTAGGGAGGGTGTTAATAAGTCTGTAAGGCGACAGTTGTGTTTTTTCATATTCATAAAGCTTGTAATTCAATCTAGGGTCTGTCCTAATATCAATAGTAACTTCACCTAATGTAGCACTTAAGTTGTTTACATTTAATTGGTAAATTTCAGGATTTTTCAAGCTGGCATAAGGCACAGCAATTGCTGTGCTGTCGTTGCGGCAGGAAGTAATTAGGCCTGCTACCCCACCAATAGTATGTTCATAATAACCAATAACTTGAATATTTTTCTGAGTTTGATCCCCATAGGTATGAGCAAAGGCATTGCTTTTGCCCAAGGTGGAAGTGATGCCATCGCCCCAAGCAATTTCATATTTATCGTAAACTGGGCTTTGCAAATTGACAGTTACTTGCTGCCCTTCGCAAGAAGAAATAGTGAAATCAGGCCCCGAAGTTGTTGAGAGACCTTCAATTTGAAATATGCCTAAATTGCCAGGGAATGATGTTCCGATATTACTACAAGACAATGTCAAAATATAAATTCCTGGACTATTCACAGAATAGATTTGAGTAAAAGTATTTGAATTGATTTCGGAGAATGTTATTCCTCCAATAGGTAATCCAGGGCCTTTTAAATTTGCTTCAGGATTTGGTGAATTACAAAATCCATTATTTGTTAATGTAATTACACTTATAAATGAGCCGCAACCTCTAGTTTGAGAAAAAGAAATTGTCGCTTGAGCAATGGAAAGGTATTGAACTCCTACAATTCCCAATAAAATCAAAAATCTAAGCCTCATGCAATACATGGATAAGTTGCTGCAAATTAAGCTTTTTTTGTTCACCCGATTGCATATTTTTAAGGGTAAATTCCCCCGTTTTTATTTCTTCTTCACCTGTTATCAGCACAAAAGGTATTTTTTTGCTATCAGCATAGCCAAATTGCTTCTTCAATTTGTCGGGCTTGGGGTATATTTCAGCAGCAATACCTTCGTTTCTCAACTTGGCTAATATTCCCAGGCTCACTTTTTCACTTGCTTCATCAAAATTGGTAACCATTACTTTTACACCTTGTTCAGCACTTTCAGGAAAGAGATTCAACTCGCTCATCACATCAAAAATACGATCTACACCAAACGAAATGCCTACCCCAGATACGCCCTCTAAGCCGAAAAGCCCTGTGAGATTATCGTATCTGCCTCCTCCACTTATGCTACCCATTTGTACGCCAAGGGCTTTTACTTCAAATATGGCACCTGTATAATAGCTCAGACCTCTAGCCAAGGCTATATCTATCTCTAATTCAGCCACTTCGCTACCAAAAGCATGGGTGTATTCTAATACTTTTTTTATGTCAGCAATTCCCAGTTTCCCTATTTCACTATTTATTAATGCTCTTTCCAGCAAGGCTAATTTTTGGTCATTCGACCCTTGAATTTTGATAATTGGCAATAATTTTTCAATTGCATTCTGAGCAATTCCTCTTTCAATTAGTTCTTTCACTACGCCTTCTTCGCCAATTTTATCAAGCTTGTCTATGGCAACACATATTTCGGCTTCTTTGCCTTCAGCTCCACTTACTTCCGCAATGCCAGAAAGTATTTTTCTATTGTTAATTTTGATGGAAAATGAATTGATACTTAAGTTCGTAAGTACTTCTTTGAGCATAAGCACAATTTCAGCTTCGCAAATCAATGAATCTGTACCTACTACATCAGCATCGCATTGGTAAAACTCTCTATAACGCCCCTTCTGTGGTCTATCGGCACGCCATACAGGTTGAATTTGGTATCGTTTGAATGGAAAAGTAATGTCGTTTCTATTCATCACCACATAGCGAGCAAAAGGAACGGTGAGATCGTAACGTAAGGCTTTTTCAGAAATTAGAGGCAATATTTTTTTAACATCTTCACTTAATACATTTATGCCTTTTTCTCTTATGTCAGCTAAATAATCGCCCGAATTGATGATTTTGAATATCAATTGGTCGCCTTCATCGCCATATTTTCCAGTGAGTACAGATAAATTTTCCATCGAAGGCGTTTCGATAGGAGAGAAGCCAAATTTTTTGTAAACATTTTTTATGGTATTGAAAATAAATTCTCTCTTAGCCATAGTCGCAGGGCCGAAATCACGGACACCCTTGGGTAGCGATGGTTTGCTCATCTTTTTAATCTTTAAATAGTATGCTTTTGGTTTTAAACTTGTAAAAACGCAAAACCGAACCACAAACTTAATGGATAACAGATAAAAAAAATCAAAATATAGAAAACTGATTTGGTAATTGAAAAATGAAATACTATTTTTGCAGTCCTTTTTCTAAAGATACCATAATATGTCACATACACAGAGAAAACTGAACAGATTAAAAGTTTGGGATAAATACAATGAAACCATCAGAAAATATAGGAAACAACCTATTGTGAAGAAGGTAGATATTGAAGAATTGAAGAAACAATTTGCAGTTCCTGTAAAAGAAGAAGCCCTAAAAGCACCGAAAAAGGCTGTAGAAGTGGCAGAAGTAGAAGCAACTGCACCTGTTGAAGTTGCCGCAGAATAATTTCTAGTTAAAATATTCTAAAATAATATATTAAAAGGATACTCATTTATGGGTATCCTTTTTTTTGTTTATGATTTGCAGTTTAGAATAGTTTAAAATAGACAAAGTATTCAACCCCAAAGTAGTGGTTGAAACCAAAGCAGAAAAGTTTACCCATGGAAGGAATTATGGAAAGGTTTTTATTCTTTCATCCCAAAACTCCATGGTAAAAAGGAAAGAAGCAATTGCAAGCGTGAAAGCCATTGCAAATGAAAAAAAACCAATAAACAGTTGGATGTGAGTAGCAATTATGCTACTTTTAATCGTGAAAGCAAGAGAAATTGAATCAAAACTAAGACAGGATGGCTAGTATGAAGTTAGCCAGTCTGGTAGCCATAGAAAATACAGGCACGCTACAAAAATAGGTATAGTAACGGTTCCAGTTCATAATGGTGACATTCCGATTGGTACTTTAAAGTCAATTCTTAAACAAGCAGGTTTAAAGTAAGCTTTTTTGTTTAAGTGCTTTTACAAGGCAATTGAACCATATTTTATTTGGCATTTAAAGAAACCACAAATTTTAACTAACATATTAAAAATGCAAATTATAATCGAAAAAGGAAATGATGGATTTCTTTGGGGTAGAGTTGAAGTACCTGAAGGGGATTATCTACCTGCAACCGTAGGAAAAAACACAGCGGAGATTGTTGCTAACATAAAAATGTTAGTTATCGACCATCAAAAAACTGACGGTGATGAAGTAAAATTCTTTACAAACGAAGATTTTATTAAAATCAATTTGGTTTACGATATTCAGGCACTTTTCGTAGAGTTTTCTTTTTTGAAAATATCTGAAATAGCTAAAGAAGCAGATATGAATCCTGGGTTAGTGAGGCAATATGCTTCAGGGGTTAAACATCTTTCGGCAAAACAGGCGGAGAAAATGGAACAGACAATCCATAGGTTAGCACAAAAAATGCTTGATTTATCTTTGTTATAATTCCGTGTTACAATGTGGCAATTGCCATTACAATGATTTGGTAGGGATTCAGACCCTAAACCTTCTAATCCGTAGTTCTTAATACCTCGGATCAGGAATCATGGGCAGCCGCACCATTTTTTGTACTTCAATGGAAGGGAAATTAAAATCATGAACAACCTTGCCCAGCATCAGGTAGCAGCCTTTGCCACTGAAAGGATAAGCCTTCACCTGGGGAGGAAAATGAACGGAATCAAAAAAACGCCCATTTTCATCAGTCCAAGTGCCGAAATTCATGAGTTCGCCTCGGGCAGTCCGCGTATCTTTCTTAGTCACATAATACCCTGCCATCCGCACGGTTTTCCCCATATATTGCACCATATCCTTTGCATAGATGATTTCCCCTAATTGTTTATTCCTGAGCAGGGCAAAAGGAGAGCAGATCGGGAAACCCAGTAATTCGAGCTGGTCAAATTCATCTTCAAAAGGTTTTATCTCAAAAGCAGGAAGCTGCCCGGTCTCAGGTTCCTCTTCCAGAAAGGAAACAGCCATGACAGGCACGGGCTTAGTGGCCAGGTAATTGTTCTTCTCCCACAATAGAGTCTGCTTTGTCTTGCCAGTAAAGCGAAAAGCGCCCATGCGTATGAGCAGGTTCAATTGCTCTTTTGATGCCCTTGTCCTCCTGATAAAATCATACAGGCTCAGATAGGCACCATACTGGGTTCGTTCTGTAATAATCCGCTTTGCGAAATTTTGTTCCAGATTCAGTATATGGATAAATCCCAAGTAAATGGTTGTATCCTCTATTTTGGTCTTGT
>CAZMFZ010000072.1:10863-19624 GCA_964565665.1 uncultured Bifidobacteriaceae bacterium
TTGTTGACACAGGGCGGCTCTACGGTTGCCCCTAGCATTTTGGCTTCATGTACATACTCTTCCGTTGAATAAAACCCACCGAAATTATTGATCACTGCCACCATGAATTCAAGCGGATAATAAGTTTTCAGGTACAAGCTTTGGTAACTCTCAACCGCATAGCTGGCCGAATGAGCCTTACAAAAAGAAAACCCTGAAAAGCTTTCAATCTGCCTCCATACCTCTTTGGCTAATTCTTCGGAATACCCGAAGGCCTTACAGTTGGCATAATACTTATCACTTAGGACGAGGAACTCTTTTTTTGTTCTCGATTTGCCGCTCATGCCACGCCTCAGAATGTCCGCTTCCCCCATATCCAGCCCTCCGAAATGATGGGCTATTTTGATCACATCTTCCTGATATACCATCACCCCATAGGTCTCTTCCAACACTTCTTTAAACTTCTGGTGCAAATAGACCACTTTATCAGGGTTATTGGCACGGGTAATGTATTCCCGCATCATCCCCGATTGGGCTACGCCCGGCCGGATAATAGAGCTGGCCGCTATCAGTGAAATGAAGTTGTCGCAGTGCAGCTTGGTCAGTAAACCGCGCATGGCAGGGCTTTCGATATAAAAACAACCGATAGTATTAGCAGAGAGCAATTGCTTTTTTATAAGTAGGTCGGCAAAGAATCGAGCAGGCTGGTGTATATCTATTTTCTGCTGCCTGTTCTGCCATATAATGTCTACAGCTTCTTTGATATGGCCCAATCCCCGTTGGCTTAAAATATCATATTTATAAAATCCCCAGGCTTCTGCTACGTGCATATCAAACTGGCAGATAGGAAACCCTTTGGGCATCATTTCCAGAGCCGTGTGATAATAAAGCGATTCCTCGGTGATTAATATGCCTCCTGCATGGATGGACAAATGGCTAGGAAATTCCACAATACCCTGGCCTGTGGCAAATATCTCCGCGGCCAGGCCATGGTGCTTAGCTGTATCCCGTTTATCCGTCAGGATGTCTATCTCATTTTTAGGAAGGCCATATACTTTACTCACTTCTCGAATGATGGAGCGATTTTGGAAAGTGGTATAAGTAGCCAGCAGGCACACATGCTCCTTGCCATATTTATTGAATATATAAGTGATGACATCATCCCGTTCGTCCCAACTGAAATCCACATCAAAATCAGGCGGGTTTATCCGATAAGGGTTAATGAAACGTTCAAAATACAAATCAAGTGCGATAGGATCCACATTAGAAATGCCGATACAATAAGCAATGATAGAATTAGCTCCCGAGCCCCTGCCTACATGATGAAACCCTTTGCTGCCTGCATACCGGGTAATATCCCAGGTAATGAGGTAATAGGTGGAAAAGTTCATTTCACCTATGATGCGTAACTCTTTATAAACCCTTGCAAGCGCCTGCTGGTTGTCACCATAACGGTATTGGTAGCCTTCCAGTGCCAGCTTTTCCAGCAAAGCTTTGTCATCAATCTTGGAGCCTGTAAATGATTTTTTATTCTTAGGGCTTTTCAAGTCAAAACTGACGTTGCACGCATCTAGCAATTTTATTGTATTGTCAATAATATAAGGATGGTCGGTAAATGGATTTAAGGCAAACGCAGTGAAGTATTCATCACTTTTGGCGATATGGGTCGTGTCTAGTTTTGAAAGCAAAGTGTTTTGTTCAATCGCTCTGAGTACTTTATGCGTTTGAAAATCCCCTGCATCTTTAAAGCTTACGGGACAAAAACCAATCAACTTTTCCGGGTATTGCAGGTAAATGGAGCCAAACAGCTTACTCAGCTGGGTTTTACGGATGGCAATAAATTCATTAGGCAGAAGCTCATCGGGCTTTTTACTTCCGAAAGGGTAGAGGATAAATAGATTTTCACTTTCGGGAGGTGAGCTGTATGCTTTGGTCGATGAATATTCCGAAAGGAATTTATTAAGTATATAGATACCTTCATTATTGCGGGCAATGGCAGTAAAGCAGGGCACAGACTGGTGACGGAAATCAACCCCTAACAATGGTTTGATCTGTTCTTTCTCACAGGCGGTGAGGAAGTCGTACCAACTGGAGGTATTGTTGATATCGGTCAGTACCAATACGCTTGCCCCAGCAGCCTTGCCCTGCTCCACTAGTTCTTCGGGCTTCATGGTGCCGTACAAAAAACTAGAATAGCTGTGGCAGTTCAGGTACATATAAATTAATGAAACATGGTTATTGCCTTAAATTGGTGTCTAAAGCGACAGCCCTACCCACGGCATGGCTTCCGTATTTGTTCCTGATGTGATCCATAGCCTGACAGAGGTTGATCATTTCAGGGACATCTTGAAAGAGGTCTATTTGCTGATTACCTTGTATCAGGTGGCTGAAACGAATGCCGATGAGCCTTACAAGCAGCCTTTTGTTATACAGCTTGTCAAATAACTCTTTGGCAGTTGCGATCAATATATCATCACTTGACGAGAGTGCTATAGCTCTTTGCTGGGTATAGGTATTGAAATCGGAATACCTAATCTTAATCGTTACACAGGCAGTCAGTTTTTTGAGCTTACGCAAATCAAAGGCCAGCCTTTCAGCCATAATAACAATACATTCCCGCAAATAATGGATATCGGTAGTGTCTGTATGGAAAGTATTTTCAGTACTGAGTGATTTTTGCTCCGAATAAGGAATTACAGGGCTATAGTCGATAGCATTGGCTTTTTCTGATAAGGCAATGCCATTTTTACCAAATTCTTTTTCGAGCAGGCGTACAGGCACCTGTCGCAGGGTTTGAATCGTTTTCACACCCATGCTGGACAATTGAAAGAAAGTCCTTTCTCCCACCATCGGGATTTTAGAAACAGATAAAGGAGCAATAAAAGGCTTTTCCGTACCCTGCGGGATGTACAATGCCCCGTTTGGTTTCGCTTCATTGGTTCCCATTTTGGAAATCAGTTTATTCACAGCCAAACTATAAGAGATAGGCAGGCCTGTCTCTTTAATTATCTGCTCTTTGAGCTCTTTGGAGAACTCGCTACATCCGAAGAACTTATCCATTCCTGTAAGGTCGAGGTAAAACTCATCTATGGAAGCTTTTTCTACAATGGGAGCATAACTATTGATTACCTCGGTTACCTGATTGGAATAGCTGGAATAGCTTTCCATATCGCCCTTAATCACCAGTGCATCGGGGCAGAGCCTGAGTGCCTGTTTCATGGGCATGGCAGAGCGTACCCCGTATTTACGTGTCTCATAAGAGCACGAGGCTACTACTCCACGATTAGTGGTGCCGCCAATGATGAGCGGTTTTCCCACGAGCGAAGTATTCTTTAACCGCTCTACGGATACAAAAAATGAATCAAGGTCTAAATGAAGGATTGTCCTGGCATTCATGCTTATAATTATATTGTCGTTTTTAACGACAATATAATTATTAAATAGTCGTTAATGTAGACAAATTAAGCAGATAAAAAATCGGAATGCAAGGGGTTGGTGAAGAAATGTTTGATGAGGGCGAGAGTCAGCGGATTTATAGTATAGACAATATAAACAAGCGGTTTTACACTCTGGATATTAAGAAGGTTTTCTAAATGAAAAACCCTTTAAATTATTGAATTTAAAGGGTTTTGCTTAGTGATTTCGTAGGGATTCAAACCCCAAACCTCCTGATCCGTAGTCAGGTGCTCTATTCAATTGAGCTACGAAACCTTATTGTTTTTTAAAGGGTTGCAAATATACGCATTTCCTCAATTCAACCAAAAAGTAAATTGAATTTAATAGCGAGATATAAACTTTATGCGATTGGGAAGCATGATAGAAATGGAAGTACCTATGCCATAGTTAGAATCTACTTCTATGTTTCCTCCAAGCTTGTGCGTAATTTGTTTTGCTATGTAAAGGCCTAATCCTGAGCCATTTGCATTTTCTGAAGCACGATAAAACATATCGAATATCCGTTCTAAATATTGAACTTTGATGCCGACACCATTGTCGGAAAAACTAATATTGGCAAAGTCTTGGTTGATATTGACAACTACTTTTATAAAACAATCGGTTTTGCTTTGATTTTGAAATTTGATGCTGTTAGAAAGCAAATTGTTGAATAAAATAGAGATGCGAAGTGAATCGGAAATGAACTCGCTTGTCTGATTGAGGCTGAATATTTTTTGAATCTTAGAGAAACCTTCTTTTTCTCTAAGCGAATTTACTTGTGTTTGGTATATTTCTTCAAAGTTTACAGATTCATTTTCTATCTCAAGTCGGTTGTTGCGCGCGTAGTTGGTCATGTCGAAAATGTAATTATCCATTTTCGAAGCTGAAGTGAGAATTAATTCCAGATATTTATCTTTGTTTTCCTCACTTTCTTCCATTTTTATGAGATTAACCAAGCCAATTACCGATTTTAAAGGCGCACTCAAATCGTGAGAAGCTCTGTAAATAAAATTATCTAACTCAAAATTGGTTTTTATCAAATCGAGTTCAGCATTTTTCTTTTCGGTAATGTTATTTACTACGGTTAGCAATAGTTTTTTCCTGCCTTTTTTGTCTTTCTCAATAATAGATTGACGCAGGTTTATCCACTCCCATTCATTGGCTTGCTTGCAACGTACCCTTACTTCGATAGATGGCGGCTGCTTGCCATACGAGCGATTTACTTTTCGCCAATAGGAACGCATTCGTCTGTAATCTTCCTCAAAAAACAAATTATTTAGCTTCAATTCAATGAATTCTTCGCGGGAATAGCCAAAAAGCTCGTCTTTGTTGAGGTATATATTGTCTTTTAGTTTTACATCGGTGAGAATAATGATGTCGGGTGAAAAATCGGCCAACATCTTAAACTGCCTTTCACTCGTTTTTAATATGGAATCTATTTTGTGCCTATAAAGTGTAATTTGAATGCTTGTTTCCAGTTCATTTTCATCGACTGGTTTCATTAAAAAAGAAAAAGGCTGGTTGATTTTTGAGTCAATAATAGCCCTGTGTTCTCCGTAGGAAGAGATAAAAATAACTGGAATTTGATGCCTTTCGTTAATAAATTCGGCTGTCTGCACACCATCGAGCTGGCCTTCAAGAAAAATATCCATCAATACAATGTCGGGCAAATTTCTCTCAATTTCATAAAGTGCAGCTTCACCACTGGCTACAATGGCTGAAACACTATAATTCTTTTTAAGCAATATTTGATTGAGAACCAGCGATGTCGATTTGTCGTCTTCTACGATTAGTATTTTTGTATCTGGCATCAAAAATTAGTATCAGTAATATATTGCAAAAGGAAATATTTTTAGGCAGTTTTGCAACCCTAATTGCAAAATTGATTATTAGTAGCTGCTATTTATAGCAAGCTTTGAGAAAATAGAAAACTGAATACATAAAGAGAGTTGGCCGAGTGGTTGAAGGCGCACGCCTGGAAAGTGTGTATATCAGCAATGGTATCGGGGGTTCGAATCCCCCACTCTCTACATATATTTGTTTTCAAAGGCAAAGAATATTTTAATGAACTTAAGAACCTTTAAGTCATAAATCGGGCAAACATTTCTGTGTTGAGCGGCTTGGTAATAAAACCGCTTACTTCACTATAAGTTTTGGCCTTCTCCATATCGCTTTCATCTATACTCGAACTCAACATTATTATTGTTTTGAAATTGGTGTAGCCTTTGGCTTTTATCTCAGAGAGAAAATCCCAACCATCTAATTCAGGCATATTTATATCAAGCAATATCACATCAATTATTTTTTGACCTTTTGTGGTATCTAAATAAAGGAGTGCCTCTTCTGCACCTAAAAAATCTATTATTTCATACTGAGGATAGAGATTTTTTAATATTTTTTTGTTGAGAAAGTTGGATGTACGGTCGTCATCTACCAACATTATCAGCTTCTTATTTTCCATTAGCAATGTTAACTTTAATGTTTTTAATAGACGATGCTTTGTGATAATGAGATTATTAGAATAGGAAGAATAAATATAGAAGTATTTAACTTAATATTTCAGTAAGCATATCTGAGGAAATTGGTTTTACATAGTAGCCTTTTACAAATGGGTACTGACGTGCTTTTTCAAGGTCTATTGAGTTGTTGGAAGAGGTTACCATCACTATTTTGCATTTTTTCATAAATGGGAATATCGTTTTTTTATATTCATCGAGAAATTCCCAGCCACTCATTTGTGGCATATTTACATCAAGCAATATGAAATCGGGCAAGTTTTCAGCATGATTGATATTCTCAGCCAGGAATTCGAGAAACTCGTAGGCCTCTAAAAAGTCATCTACCACAGCATCTTTTTCTACTTTACTTATAAGAGTTCGGTGTACAAAATTTGTAGTTCTGTCGTCATCAACCAAAAATATATTTTTCTTCTTGTTCATTGTGTGGTGTGAATAAATATGAGGTAAGCGAGGTTAAAATTAAGGATTTGTGTTTTTAATATATTCAGTAAAATGTATGCCATCGTGTTTGAGTCTGGACAGCACAGGCCCATAAAGCCATTTTTTCAAAGGAAGTTTCACGCCATATTCATAAATAGTATTTTCTACAATATTTTCCAGTACATAATACAAAGGCAAACCCACAGTAGCCGCCATGGCGGTAAATGGAGCGTTGTTGCCTTCTACTACCAAAGAGGAACTCAAATTGAGTTGCTTTCCATTGGCAATATATTCAATTTGGTGTTGCATCACCACCTTATCAGTATCATTTTCGTTCAACCGCCAGTATTTTTCTACCAATCGTTGCAATACCTGTGCTGGGGTGGCATTTTCTAACTCTATTTTATCATCGGAAAATATATGTAGCCAATGCAATTGCTCCACTATGGCCTCATTTACTAAATACGGATATTCAGATGTGAGCTTTTTGCCCCAATCGTGGCTGAATGCAAAAGGTAAAAACGAGGTAAAGAATGATTTATAAGTTGTATCTGATAAATTATAAATAATGGTGGTGTCGTCAGTAAAGCCCAAGTGAACCAATATATGCCAAGCGGCACAAAAGCCCTCTTTTCTCAAGGTGCCACGAATGAAAGTTTTGGCTGAACCCAAGCCATAAATATCTAAGTATTTGAGAGAATCTCTATTCGGATACCCTTCATACCTCTCATTCTCTATCTCTATATGGTGTGTTTGTTTGAAAAGCCTGTGGTAATTCAAGTGTTTTATTTCTCCATTCTCTAGATATTTTATTAATGGCCCTTGCCCAGCCAACACTATATTTTTAGGGTTCCAAGTGATTTTGTATTTCCAAGGGTTTCCTATATCTGATTTATTGCTCATTAACCCCCCACAATACGATTTGAACCTGGTAATTACTCCTCCTTCTGCGTGAATATTGTCGATGATTTGCATGGCTGAGATATGGTCTAGACCCGGATCGAGTCCACATTCCATCAATAGCAATATATTTTTCCTTTTAGCCTCATGATGAAGCGATTGTATTTCTGACGTGTTGTATGATGCCGTAAGTAGGTGTTTTCCGAAATGCACGCAAGCTTTTGCCACTTCATAATGTTTGTCTGGGGGCAACATTGATATTACGATTTCATAATTTTCAATGAGAGTAAAGTTGCTTTCAGTAGCTTCAATTGCTCTTACATAGTTGCTTTGCCCAATCTTTTGTTTTGTTTGCTCAATATTTACATCTACCACATCTACCTGCCAATTTTTGCGTTCAGCATTTTGCACTAGCTTAGAAATAAGCACCGATGCCGATCTGCCAGCTCCTAAAAGTAGTATTCGTTTCACTTGGTAGAGATTTGGGTTTTGTAAAGAGTGGTTTATACTGCAATTCCATGGGTATGGTTATGAAAAAAATATGTATTAACTCCTCATATAAGCTTTGCATACTTTCTATAAACAAAAATAGCAGTAAGTGCATGAATCAATGCCTTACTGCTAAATGTAAATATACCTGCTGCTAATTCTGTATGTTCCTGCTGCTAAATGTAAATGTACCTACTGCTAATTTCAAATTTAGCTCATGGTTTAGGACTGAGCTATGAATTATACAACAGTAAGCGTGTCGTCCATGTAGGCAACACGCAATTCTTTGGTGCCAATTAGTTTCACTCTTACCTCTAGCGAATACTCCCCTTTGGCAAGCCCTGTCGGAATGGTGAAAATAATATCAGCAGGTTTGTTGCGAACCAAGGTAGTGATTTTAGTCTCTACCCCACCAGTTACGGCTATTAAGAATATGCCTTGGGTAGCATCTGTTTGATCAATTTTGAGCCTGCTGCCTGTAAGCTGCCCTACGCCACCTTCAGTGAGAATATCGTTGTGCGTGTTGGAAGCCACATCTTTGAAATCTTGTATCAATGGCATGGGGCGTGTAGCCGTTACTTTTTTCAGCTCAATACGGCTGCTGATGTCTTTGAATCGCGACCCTGGGTTGGCATATACTTTCACCGCATGGCGATTGCTATCGAAGCTGTCGTTTTGGCCATTAAACACCCCTGTAATCCGCACAATAAATTTAAAGAGTGGGGTATTGATAGATTTTCCGTTTTTCAGGAAGTATTCTATGGCATAGCCAAACTCTTCCATAAAAGCCAATGCCTCGGCTTTGGTAACGGTAGAGCCTTTGCTGGTGGCCATCTCTATAATATCTTCTAGAGATTTGGGTTCTGCATTTTGCGGTATAGCCACATAATCGTCTGGCTCGCTGGTAAGGTTGTTTTCGAAGAGTGCATATTCTGGAGCCATAAGGGAGTTGTTAATTATGAATTACTGTCAACCGACTAAAAATCAGCTTATATTATAGTTTCACGGAATAGTACAAA
>CAZMFZ010000073.1:0-18944 GCA_964565665.1 uncultured Bifidobacteriaceae bacterium
TTATTAAACTTTAATAAACTAAAAACTAATAATTTTTAACTTCAAATGAGCATTACTCTAATTATTATCATCATTACGGCTGCACTAAGTTTTTATGCGTGGAGTAGCCCTATAGTTTTTGACAATTTTTTATTTAATTCATATAAAATATATCATAAAAATGAATACTGGCGATTACTTACCAGTGGTTTCATTCATTCTGATATGTCGCATTTACTTTTTAACATGCTGTCATTGTATTTTTTTGGAGCTTTTGTAGAAGAATATTTTAAATACATTTACGGAACGATATACGGCTTTGTAATT
This sequence comes from uncultured Bifidobacteriaceae bacterium, assembly GCA_964565665.1. GTDB lineage: Bacteria > Bacteroidota > Bacteroidia > Cytophagales > UBA9547 > CAZMFZ01. The sequence continues at coordinate 307 of CAZMFZ010000073.1, forward strand.
TATATACTTCTCTATATTATTGGTATACTAGGCTCAGATTTATATTCTCTCTTTACTTATAAAAATAATATTAATTTTAATTCATTGGGAGCTTCAGGAGCTGTTTCAGCGGTTGTGTATGCTTCTATCTTGCTTTCGCCACTCGACAAGATATACATATTCTTTATTCCGATTGGCATTCCTGGTTTTATATATGGATTTCTGTACTTATTTTATTGTAGCTATTCTGCGAAGCAAAATAGAGACAATGTGAATCATTTTGCACACTTTGGGGGAGCAATTATTGGTGTTGTATACACAATATGTATATATCGGAAAGCTGTGCCTCTTTTTTTGGAGCAAATTTCAAATTGGTTGTAGCGCTAGGCATATTTCCCAAGGTGCGAAACCTCGGAAAGAGTAAATTACAAACTCTTAAGGCGAATAGAAACTGCGTTCCTGTGAGCCTCAAGTATTTCATTGGCTGCCATTACTTCTACAGTCTTCCCAATGTTTCTCAGCCCTTCTGGCGATATTGATTGCACCGTTATTTTCTTATAAAAGCTGTCGAGAGAGACTCCGCTATAGGCACGAGCATATCCGTTGGTAGGCAATGTATGATTGGTACCCGAAGCATAGTCTCCAGCTGCTTCAGGTGTATAATTTCCCAGAAAAATAGAACCTGCATTGGTTATTTTCTCAGAATCTTGCTCTGCATTCTCTGTGGCTACAATCAAATGCTCGGGAGCATACGCATTTATTATTTCTATTGCTTCTGCAATATTATTTACTAGTATCGCTTTGCTATTTTCTAAGGCTTTGGAAGCAAAATTAAGCCTTGGAAGTAATTGCAGTTGCTTTTCTGTCTCAATCATTACCTCATCAATCACTTCCCTACTGGTACTTACCAATATTACTTGGCTATCGCTGCCATGCTCCGCTTGTGAAAGTAAATCGGCTGCAACAAAAGCTGGAACTGCCGATTTATCGGCTATTACTGCTACTTCAGATGGCCCAGCAGGCATATCTATGGCAGTTCCCTGCATATTTACCATTTGTTTTGCAGCCATCACATATTGATTTCCTGGTCCAAATATCTTATATACTTGCGGAATAGTTTCCGTGCCGTAAGCCATAGCCGCTATGGCCTGGCTGCCTCCTACGCTGTAAATTTTATTTATTCCACACAGCTTTGCAGTGTACAAAATAGCTGGATGAATATTGCCCGACAGGTCAGGAGGTGTACAAAGTATCATCTCGCTGCATTCCGCAAGCTTGGCAGGGATAGCCAGCATCAAAATAGTGGAAAAAAGAGGAGCTGTGCCTCCAGGAATATAAAACCCTACCTTTTCTATACCCACACTTTTTCTCCAACACACCACTCCAGGCATAGTTTCTACCTTTTCAACCGTTGTATTTTGAGCTGAGTGAAATTTTTGAATATTTGAATAGGCAATATTGAGGGCATTTTTTAATTCTGGGCTAATTTTGGTTGCAGCTGCCTCAATATCATCCTCACTCACCTGCAAAGTATTTATTTTTACTTTGTCAAATTTCTCAGTAAGCTCAATCAAAGCCTTGTCACCATGGTTTTTTACTGCTTCGAGCACTGGGGCTACCGATTTTTCTATCTCTTCAAAGCTTTTAACAGGCCTTTGAAGTATGCTTTTCCACGTATTTCTATCAGGATATTGTATAATTTGCATTTAAATAGTATATAATATATTTTCTAATCTGTTTTTATAAGCTTCGTAGCCGAAATATTCTATTACCTTATTTTGCAAAATTCTTTTATGGTTGTGCTTGAAAGGAAAGTTTAAGGCTTTTTCTATTGTTGCACTTATTTGATCATTATCGTCTGGATTGATAAGATACCCCAACTCTCCATTTCTTAGTGCATCTACACTGCCATCTTTATTGCCTGCAATCACCTGCAATCCGCAAGCCATTGCCTCAATAAATACAATACCAAACCCTTCTTTTTTACTAGGCATTATAAATAGGTCGGCCAACAAATAATGATCGGTAAGTTCAAATTCATTTACATATCCAGTAAGATACACATTGTCTTCCAATTTGTTCATCTTTATAATCAGATCCAATCTTTGTTTTTCCGCATCGTCATATTTTCCACCTATTAGGTATAGTATGTCTTTATTTTTCAATTTGGCAATAGCTTCAATTACTTGGTCGTAGCCTTTATATTGTTCGGTACTCGATAGCCTCGCTATGGTGATTACTACTTTATTTTTGGGAGTGATTCGGTATCTATTTATTAAATAATTGGGCTTTTCAAACTCAAAAGGGAAATCAAAGTTAGGGTCGATAGTGTTATGAAATATTATTATATTTTCTCTCAGTGCTGCGTGTCTTTCACACAATATTTCTTTTGTATAGGCACTCACGGCCAATATTTTGTGAGATTTTTTGATGATTTGTCTGCCGAAAAAGCCAATGGATTGCCACACTTCTATTCCGTGAGCAATTAATATAATTTTTTTTTTAGGAAAAAATAATTTGATTAAAAGTCCGATAGATGCGAGGTTGATATGCCCCAAAATGATAACATCGTAGCGAAATGCAGTGAATAAAGTGTATATGGTAAAGAAAGCCTTATTATTTCCTACTTTGAAAAGATTTTTGCTTACGTATCGCTCGTCTACTTCTGCATCGTAAGGTGATGAGATGGTAAGGTTTAATTTATTTTCAGTGTGTAAATCGTAAAGGGCGTTGATAAAGCATCGGTTGAACTTCTGAATGCCTCCATTACCCGAAAATGCGACCAAATATGTAAAAAGTATCTTCAATTTATGCGTAATTATGTGGTTAAGTAAATCGGTTTTATATTTATTGCTTGTACGAAAGGCATTAATACTGAAATAGAAATAAAAGTGATGGTTTTGATTGATAATTTATGCTTTTAAAAGATAAAGGCACTAAAATAAATATTAAAGTGCCTTTGAGAATATATTTATGATGATGTTGAAATCAATTACTCCGCAGTACAAGTAAGTTTAGGCTGTTTGGCACTATTTCTATCTTCAAATCTTTACCTGATTGGTAAGGCTCGCCATCCAAATGAATGTCGCCTTCCGTTTCGCGATGCACTAATATCTCTTTCGCTTGTATCGATTCTACATATTCTGAGTTATTTATCCCTCCAGTAAAAAGTTTAAAACCTAATTCCAGCACATTCAATGGCGGGAAGGGCTTCATAATACAAAGGTCTATCATGCCATCTGTCATGCTAGCCGAAGGGGCTATAAAGGCATTATTACCGTATTGTGATGAGTTTGCAAAGGTAATTAGGAAGGCACTTTTATCTAATTTTACACCATCGGCAGTTATTGCGTACTCCTGCGATTTATAATTTTTAAACTCATGCACTGTCATGTTGAAATAGGTGGAAAAACCACGCTTCCCATGTTTGTTTTGCGAAAATAATTTACCAATATGAGCATCAAAACCTACGCCCGAGGCATTGATAAAAGGCATATTGTTCAATTTGCAAGTATCTATACGCTTCACGCCAGGGTTGTTGAGCAGCCGAACGGCATTGGCCATGTGCATAGGTATTTTATTGTGTCTGGCAAGGCCGTTTCCCGAACCCTGAGGTAATATTCCCATGTTGTAATCAGTTCCTATCAATGCTTTGGCTACTTCATTTACCGTACCATCGCCTCCCACCGCTATGAAATCTGTAAATCCACGTGCTATACCATCTAATGCCAATAAAGTAGCGTGTTGTGGACCATCGGTATAAGCGATTTCGTAATTAGAATCCGTAAGTTCCCTCTTCAACATATCTGATAGAAACGATTTGTCTCTTCCGCCCGAAATAGGATTTATAATGAATAATTTTTTCGAAGTTATTTTTTCCATGAATGATTTTTGAACTGAATACCTAAGGTACACGACAAAGGTAGCTGATTTCGTTCTTTCAACATTATCTTTCAACAAAACATTCAAATCCACAAATTGATTGAGCTTTAATATTAGTTTTGTAAATACTTGAAAAATAGGGCTAAATAGCCATTTCGCTCTTCTTATTCCTTTAAAATAACCACCTTTTCCATACTCCTATGCTAAAATCTAAATATTGTGTGTATGCCTTTGCAGCCATGCTCCTCTTCTCGTGCAAGAATCAGAACGACACGCAAACATTGGCAGATAAAACCTTTACAATTAAAGGATCAATCGATTTTGCCTCAACTAACACCTTGTATTTGCATCAAATTATTGGGAATAATATTAAGAAAGTTGATTCTGTGTTGCTTTCAGGCAAAAAAGAGTTTGAACTGAAAGGTAAGCTGCCCGAAGTAGGATTTTACAGGCTCGAATTGAAAGAAAAAGGGGCAACCGTATTTGTACTCAATGCTTCACCCATTCAATTATTGCTAAAGGGGAATGAAGAATTGCCGCTTTTCGAAATTAAAGGCTCACCCTTAAATGACGATTTTGAAGCCATAGTAGCAATTCAGCAAAAGTATAGGGATAAAATTGACTCATTAAATCAAAAATATATTCTAGCCGAAAACCTAAATGATGCTACCATGCTTTCGCAGATTGAAAAGCAATATAGTGTGGTGAATGATGAATCTGTTCAAGCTTTGAAAAACGCCATTAGGTTAAAAGACAAAACGATTGTATCGGTATATGCTGCAAGCTCGCTCGACCCAAAAACCAATGGCGATTTTTTAGATTCGCTTGCCACAGCTTTATTGCCTTCTGTAGATAACTCTATTATAAAAGATTTTGTAGAGGGTATTAAAAAGATCCAAAACCTTAAAATTGGGGGCCTTGCTCCCGATTTCACAGGCAATACGCCCGATGGCAGAAAAATAAGCCTCTCCGACTTCAAAGGAAAGTATTTAATGATAGATTTCTGGGCTTCTTGGTGTGGCCCATGTAGAATGGAAAATCCAAATGTGGTTAAGCTCTATGAAAAGTATAAAAGTAAAAACTTTGAGATACTTGGCGTATCGCTTGACGATAATGGGGAGAAATGGAAGAATGCCATAGCAGCCGATGGATTACAATGGCCACAAATATCAGATTTGAAAGGTTGGGAATCAGATTTCGCCACTTTATATAGTATTACTGAAATTCCCCAAACGTACTTGCTTGATAAAGAAGGTAAAATAATAGCCCGAAACCTGCGTGGCGAAGCTCTAGAGCAAAAACTAGCAGAAATAATAAATTAATCGTACTCAAAACTACTTTTTACACCGAATATCCAACGCCCTAATGTCTGAAAACACCAAAACTATTTACTTGATTCGTCATGGGCAAACCGACTATAATTTACGTGGCATTGTACAAGGTAGCGGCATCGATTCTGACCTTAATGATACTGGTAGAATGCAAGCCAAACACTTTTTCGAAGCCTATAAGCATATCTCCTTTGATAAAATATATACCTCAAAGCTCAAACGGACTGTGCAATCTGTACAAGGGTTTATCAATAAAGGCATTCCGCATGAAGCGTATGATGGATTGAATGAAATAAGCTGGGGTACCCAAGATGGCAAAGTGTCTAACACAGATATGCACGATTATTATGTAGAAGTTTCCAACGCTTGGGCATCAGGCAATCTTGATTTGCAAATTGGCGGAGGGGAAAGCCCCAATGAAGTTTCAGCTCGCCAACGCCCCATTATGGATATGATACTTTCTCGTAATGATGAACGAAATGTATTGATTTGTATGCACGGCAGAGCCATGAGAATACTATTGTGCTATATTTTGGGCAGAAGCCTGTCTGAAATGGACACTTTCGAGCACTCTAATTTATGCTTATATTTATTAAGATTTTCAAATGCTAAAATCGAAGTGATTGAAGCCAACCATACCAAGCATTTATATTATGATGTTTGATTTTTTGAATGCATGTTCCTGCTTCTATTTAATTATCAATACTTTTATCGTATTAATTAATATTTCCATCTAATTATATTACCACTTCAACGATTAGTTAGGTATTTCTATGTCGATGTTTAGTGAAAATAGCGTTATATTCGTTGCAAGTTGCATGTAGATGTGTTAAAAATTATCTAACAATGATTTACTGATTTATTCTATTCAACTACCAGTTTCTCCATTAATTTCAAAACAATTAAAACATGATCGCCAAAATGAAAACTAAAGAACAAGACAAAGATTTTCTTAAAAATTTAGGAACTAGAATCAGAAGCCTTAGAATCAAAGCCGGATATTCAAGCCAAGAAACTTTCTCGTATGAATGTCAAATACCAAGAGCTCAATATGCGAGATACGAAAAAGGAAGTAACATCACTTTTTTAAGTCTTCAAAAAATTGTTAAGTTTCACAAATTAACTTGGAAAGAGTTTTTCAACGAAGGATTTGATGACTAATCTTTGACCTGAAAAGACCCATAAAAATAATAAGAAAGGGGAGCAATACTGCTTCCCTTTTTTTATTTTTCCACATAATCAAGATCTTTCCCAAAAGTTTCGGGCAGAAAATAGAGAGAGGCCAATGAAATGGCAAATACAATTGCCCCTACAATAGCAGTGGCTGCAATTAAATCTAATGAAAGTGTTTTTGTGAGGTATTTGAATAGGATTACAAGAATTACAAGCGACCCTCTAACAAAATTTGGTACGGTAGTTGTAACTGTCGCCCTCAAATTGGTACCAAATTGCTCTGATGCTACAGTAACAAATATAGCCCAAAAGCCTACTGAAAAGCCCAATAGAAAAATAACTGCATTAAAAAACAAAATATCAACACCGTTAAGATTTAAATAAACTCCGATTGACAAAATACACATCAAATAAAAGTAGAAGAATACTTTTTTTCTGCTTCGGATTTGATTACTAAGCCAACCACTCAACAAATCGCCAAATACCAACCCTGAATAGCAAAGCATTACACTTGTGGCATCTTGTACCGTACCAATTACTCCCAATGTTTTAGCAAAACTTGGCGATAAGCCCACCAAAATGCCAATAATAAACCAAACAGGCAGCCCAATTAATATGCAGTTTATGTATTTCAATGCCCTTTCCTTGTTGGAGAAAAGCATAAAAAAATTGCCCTTGCTCACTGTATCAGCTTGCGTTTTGTGAAACATTCCAGATTCAAATACCCCTATTCTTAATAGTAAAAGCGAGATTCCTAATCCACCGCCAATAAAGTAGGCATTTTGCCAACCAATTTGGCTTACCAAGCCAGCTACAACTGCTCCTGTGACCCCGATGGAAGCCACAAGCATAGTGCCATATCCACGTTTTTCTTTGTCCATCACTTCAGAAACGAGCGTAATACCTGCCCCAAGCTCACCTGCCAAGCCAAATCCTGCCACAAACCGCAATAAGGTGTAAGTCTCAATATTTGTTACAAACCCGTTGGCAATATTGGCAAGTGAATAGGTGACAATAGAGCCGAACAGCACAGATAATCGTCCTTTTTTATCGCCTAAAATTCCGAAGAACAGGCCACCGAGTAGCATTCCAATCATTTGCACATTGAGCAGGTTTTGAAATTGCTCTACAATTTGGTCAGGGGCAACGCCAATATCAAGCAAGCTTTTTTTGCCTACAATCAGAAAAAGTACCAAATCATACACATCTACAAAGTAGCCAAGTGCAGCCACTACTACAGATGCGTTTAATATTTCTTTAATTTTCATTGAACATGGTATCGTAAAAGCGGGCAAATATATACTTTTGGCTTGCGTTATGGAAAATCTCAGAAAAAATATACAAAATTCCCCTTGGATAGGCTTTGTATATGTAGTGATAGGGGCATTTCTTTTTTCATCAAAAGGGGTACTAATTAAATTGGCGTATAATGAATCGGTGGATTCGCTTACAGTACTCACTTTTCGAATGGTCTTTGCCGCCCCTTTTTATTTGTTATTTGCCTTTAAGCCGTTGCCGGAAAATAATATTGTAATTCGAAAAGACATCATCACTCTGGTATTGTTGGGCATAATTGGCTATTATTTTTCTAGCCTTTTCGATTTTTACGGTCTAGAAAGTATATCAGCAGGGTTGGAAAGGCTTATTCTTTTCATTTACCCAACTTTTGTAGCCATTTTAGCTTATTTTATTCTTAAGAAAAATATAAAGTGGTTTACTTGGGTTTCATTATTTCTCACCTATTCAGGTGTGCTATTGGTAGTATTGTATAATATAGCCGACTATTCAAAAACAGCTTATATCGGTATGGGCTTTGTTGCTTTGAGTGCATTCACCTATGCTATTTATATGGTATTCAGTGAAAATCTTGTTCATAAATTTGGTACGATGCTATTCACTTCTTGGGTAATGTTGGTGTCGTGCGGCTGCGTGGCATTTCATTTTTTGATTACACGCTCATTCTCCCAATTATTTAACTATTCAACCAAATTTTATATTATATCGCTTATTCTAGCCATATTCGGAACTGTTGTGCCTTCGTTTTTAGCATCTGCTGGCATCAAATTGATTGGAGCAAAAAACAGTGCTATTACTTCTACAATTGGGCCGGTTTGGACAATAATATTGGCCAATCTGCTGTTAAATGAACCTATAGAAGCCATACAAATAGCTGGGACTGCCCTTGTGCTGACAGGAGTTGCAGTATCTGCTTTGAATAAAAGCTAATATTCATATATTGTAAAAATATTCAGTATAAAAATTAAACGGTATGAAACTAAAATTATGTGTGTTGCTAATGCTTGTGTTTTCATTTGTAGGAGCTCAAAAAATATTTTTATTTGAAATTAAATCAGAGATAGATCCACGAACCAGTCGATATACCAAACTTGCATTGGAAGCCGCTACAAAAGCCAAAGCCGATTTGTTAATTTTAGAACTAAATACATTTGGAGGAGCTGTAGACGATGCTGATAAAATTAGAATTTTACTTCTTGATTATCCAAAGCCTATATATGTGTTTATAAATAAAAATGCAGCCTCTGCAGGTGCGTTGATTTCCATTGCGTGCGATAGTATTTATATGGCTTCAGGTGCTAGCATTGGTGCAGCTACAGTAGTAAGCGGCAACGATGGAATGCCAGTACCTGAAAAATACCAAAGCTATATGCGGTCGCTCATGCGATCTACAGCAGAAACCAACCACAGAGCCGCCACCATTGCCGAAGCCTTTGTAGATGGAGATATAATACTCGATTCTACTATTAAAAAAAATGGAAAAGTATTGACTTTTACCACCAAAGAGGCCATAAAAAATAAATTTTGCGAAGCAGAGCTGAACTCGATCAATGAAGTATTGGCAAGAAATAAATTGCAAAGTGCGGAGTTGATAAGATATGAGGTATCTTCTACAGAGAAAATTATTTCCTTTTTTATCAATCCTGCTATTAGTGGGATATTGATTTTGCTCATTATCGGAGGCATATATTTTGAGTTGCAAACACCTGGAATCGGCTTTCCGTTATTTGCGGCAATTGCGGCAGCCATTTTATATTTTGTTCCTTATTATTTGAATGGATTGGCTGAATATTGGGAAATTGGCATTTTCTTAGTAGGCTTGATATTGCTTGGGCTAGAAATATTTGTAATTCCAGGCTTTGGAATAACTGGAATTTCGGGGCTAATATGCCTTTTTGGTTCGCTGGTATTGATAATGTTAAATAATAAAAGTTTCGACTTTTATTATGTGAATGAAAGGCAATTACTTAACGCACTCTGGCCAGTAATTATAGGTTTTCTAGGAGGAATCGGATTAATAATAGTAGGCTCAAAAGCATTATTTAAAAGCAAATATTTTAAGAAAATATCATTGGCGGGTACGGGTATACTACCACTTGATAAGGAGGAAAATAAACTGCAAAATCTAATAGGAAGAACAGCCTATACAGCTACCGTATTGAAACCCTACGGGAAAATATTTATAGATGACGCAACTTTTGATGCCTTTTCTGAGGGTAGCTTTATTGACGCAGGATCGGAAATAAAAATTACAAGAGTTGTGAATGGCTATTTGTATGTGAAATAAATAAATTATGACTTCAATTCTGGGAATTATCCCTTCTCGACACAGTTCTACACGATTTCCGAGTAAGCCTTTGGTAAATATCAATGGCAAAACAATGGTGCAAAGGGTATATGAGCAGGCAAAAAAAGCTAAATTATTGGTAGATGTAATTGTGGCTACCGACAATGAAAAGATATATAATCATATTATTTCCTTTGGAGGAAAAGTAGTGATGACTGGTGTAAATACTGCAAGTGGCACAGACCGGTGTGCTGAAGTAATCGCAAAACTTGATGAAAATTATGATTTTGTAATCAATATTCAGGGTGACGAACCTTTCATTCATCCTGAGCAAATAGATGAATTAGCTTCGGTTTTAAAACCTGGGGTAGAATTGGCAACCTTGGCAATGAAAACTAATAAATTAGATGATATTTTAAATAGAAACATTGTTAAAGTGGTACTAAACGCTAAAAATGAAGCATTATATTTCAGTAGAAGTCCAGTTCCATACATTAGAAATTATGTTCAAGCCGAATGGGGACTAAATCACGATTTTTTACGGCATGTAGGCATATATGCTTATAGAGTAGACGTGTTAAATAAGTTTGGTTCTCTAATTCCTTCCTCACTTGAATTGGCAGAATCACTTGAGCAATTGAGATGGCTTGAAAACGGGTATAAGATGAAAGTAGAACAAACCCAATATGAAAGCTTTGGAATTGACACCCCAGAAGACTTAGAAAAGATACTTAAAAGTATAAATGAGTAGTATCACTCATTTTATTCAATACATTTCTTGCAATTAAAGTTGAATTTCAATACTTTTAATATAAAATATTTTAGGCTTTAATTTTAAATTTAGTTCAAAAGAATAACTTTACAGCCCGTTTTCGCAATATTAATTGAGGCATAATGACAGACACCATTCAAATTAAAATAGAAAAGAATAAAAATTCTTCAAAATCGAGTATCGATTTCAATAACTTAGATTTTGGAAAGTTCCACACCGACCACATGTACGTAGCTGACTATAATAATGGAGATTGGCACGATTTGCGGATTATACCTTATCAAAATCTATCTATAAGTCCTGCTACTGCTGCATTACATTATGGTCAAACCGCTTTCGAAGGTTTTAAAGCACACAAAGCCAAAAATAGTGATGAAGTATTAATTTTTCGCCCTGAAGCCCATTGGGAACGCATGAATAAATCGTTGGAAAGGCTCTGTATGCCTCATATTCCAAGGGAAGTATTTATGGATGGGCTGATTGAATTGGCCAAAATGGAGCGTGACTGGGTGCCTACTCAAGAAGGTGCGTCTTTATATTTTAGGCCTTTTGCTTTTGCTATGGATGCTTTTATTAGGGTTAAGCCTTCGGAAAACTATTATTTTATTATTTTTTGCTCTCCGGTAGGGGCATATTTTTCTGGCAAATTGAATGTGAAAGTTGAAACTGAATATGTGCGTTCGGCTGAAGGCGGCATTGGTTCTTCTAAAACGGGAGGAAACTACGCAGCATCGCTATTGCCTGCAAAAAAGGCACAGCAAGAAGGCTATCAACAAATAATGTGGACAGATGCAAAAGAGCATAAATACATTGAAGAAACTGGGGCATCAAATGTGATGTTTGTAATTGACAATGTGTTGGTTACCCCTCAATTGAGTACTTCTATTCTACAAGGCGTAACTCGCGATAGTATCATTACCATAGCTAAAGATTGGGGAATGAAAGTGGAAGAAAGAAAAGTAAGTGTGGCTGAAGTAATTAAAGCCATAAAAAACAAAACTTTGCAAGAAGCTTTTGGCACTGGCACAGCCGCAGTTATATCTCCTATAAATGTGATAAACTATGATGAAATTGATTACCAATTGCCATCACCAGATGCACTAAGCTTTTCCACAAAAATGCTTAAAGCGCTGAACGACATAAAATATGGCTTGGTTGAAGACCCATACCATTGGATTGTGAAGGTATAATTTACCCAAAGTCTTCAAAATATCTCAATACATAATTATGTCTGATTTTTTACAGAAATATGAAGACGGTCAGGTTATATTAATCGATAAACCTCAAGGCTGGACTTCATTTGATGTGGTATATAAACTTCGTAATGCCCTAAAGGTGAAAAAACTAGGTCATGCAGGCACACTTGATCCTTTGGCTACTGGACTTTTGATACTTTGCTCAGGGAAATTCACCAAAAAAATTGACACTTATCAGGCTAAAGAAAAAGCATATACAGGTGAAATGATTTTGGGTAAAAGTACACCTAGCTATGATAGTGAAACTGAATTTGATAGCGAATTTGCAACTGCACATATTACAGATAAACTAATTTATGAGGCTGTAAATCAGTTTATCGGAGAAATATCGCAAGTCCCGCCCATGTATTCTGCCATAAAAAAAGAAGGAAAGCGAATGTACGATTTGGCTCGGCAAGGAAAAACAGTAGAAATAGAACCTAGAAAAGTAACTATTTCTGCTTTTGAAATAACCTCGATTCGCTTGCCAAACATTGAATTCAGCATTGTCTGCTCTAAAGGCACCTACATACGGAGTTTGGTACACGATTTTGGTAAAGCCTTACAATCGGGGGCATATATGTCGGCCTTGAGAAGAACTCGAATTGGGGAATTTAAAGTTGAAAATGCCCAAACCGTTGCGGAGGTTATTGAAATGGTAAAAGCTAACACAATTTAACTATATTATTCATGTTATCACTCCCACTTAAGGCATGAATTTCAGGTTTTAGATTAGAGATCCTTCTGTAACCTGTCTATATCGAACATCATTTGGTTTACCTCATTTTCATTAGTGCCATCGTAAAAACCACGAATGTGTTTGTCTTTATCTACTAAAGTGAAGCGTTCGGTATGTACAAAATCATCTGCACCGCCATCGCCTTGGGTGGCAGTAGCATAATATTGTTCACGAGCCAATTTGTATAGGGCAACTTTTTCACCCGTTAGGAATAGCCATTTCTGATGGTCTTTTACTCCTTGTTGCAAAGCATATTGGTAAAGGACTTTCACCGAATCAGCTTCCGGATTTACTGTATGCGATAAGATTTTTATATTCGGATTGTCTTTATAAGCCTGGTAAACCCTCCCCATTTGCTTAGCCATTTTTATGCAAATACCAGGGCAATTGACAAAAAAGAAATCAGCCACATAAATGGTGTTTTCTAAATTTTGTTGGGAAATGGTATCAGCTCTTTGATTGATTAGCTTGAAATTTCCAACCTTGTGCCAAACTGTATCATTATTGCTAGTGATACTATCAATACCAAAATAAGGAAGTGTTGGAGCTTTCTCTTTGTTTCTGGTCGTCATAAAATAGACAAAACCAATAAGAAGGATTGCAATGAATGAAATGGTAAATAAGTTTCGCATTATCACAGCCTCTTTATGCTTGCTCCCAAATTATTCAACCGAGTATCAATGTACTGATAGCCTCTATCAATCTGCTCGATATTGTGAATGGTACTTGTGCCTTCAGCACTCATGGCGGCAATTAAAAGTGATACTCCTGCACGAATATCAGGTGATGTCATGGTGATACCTCGCAGATTATAAGCCCTGTTCAAGCCAATTACTGTAGCCCTGTGTGGGTCGCAAAGAATAATTTGAGCACCCATTTCTATCAATTTATCTACAAAAAACAAACGACTCTCAAACATTTTTTGGTGAATAAGCACCGTTCCTTTGGCCTGAATAGATGTAACTAATACTATACTCAACAAATCGGGCGTAAATCCTGGCCAAGGAGCATCCGCAACCGTAAGCGTAGATCCATCAATAAAAGTATCAAGTGTATAATGGCTTTGTGAAGGAATATAAATATCGTCTCCTTTAATTTCCAAATGAATGCCCAATCTTCGGAAAGTATCGGGGATCATACCCAGCATATCCACACGGGCATTTTTTATTGTAATTTCAGATTGTGTCATGGCTGCCAATCCAATGAAACTACCAATTTCAATCATATCGGGCAGCATTGTATGTTCCGTACCCCCCAATGTATCTACTCCAATAATATGAATCAGATTGGAGCCAATACCTTCAATTTTAGCACCCATTCGCACCAGCATATGGCAGAGTTGTTGCAAATAAGGTTCGCAAGCCGCATTGTAGATGCTAGTTTTCCCCTTAGCCATTACCGCAGCCATCACAATATTGGCTGTTCCAGTTACTGAAGCTTCATCTAGTAACATGTAGCAGCCTTTCAATGCGTGGGCATCTATTTCGAAAAAACTGTCTTTCGTATCGTAATTAAATTTTGCTCCCAGCTTTTCAAAACCTATAAAATGAGTATCTAGCCTTCTTCTGCCAATTTTATCTCCACCTGGTTTTGGCATTTTGGCTTTGCCAAATCTAGCTAATAAAGGCCCAATTATCATTACAGAGCCACGCAAAGCTGCTCCTTTTTGTTTGAAATCTTCTGTTTCCAGATACTCCAGATTCACATCTTTGGCGATGAATTTATAATCGTGGTCGTTGAGTTTTTCTACAAACACGCCTAAGTCTTGCAGCAATTCTATCAACTTCATCACATCGCGAATGTGTGGAATGTTGCGTATGATTATGGGATCGGCAGTGAGCAATACCGCACATATTATTTCCAAAGCTTCGTTTTTAGCACCCTGTGGCACTATTTCACCTCTCAGCTTATGACCACCTTTTATTTCGAAAGAAGACACTTTGTATATTTTGGATTATTCCCGATAGTAATCGGGGAAAGATTTTGAATTTTGAACTTTAACCTTTGAACTTACGTCCTATTTCCTCCTCCTGTTATTGTTATTTCTAGGGTTATTCCTATCGTTGTTTCTAGGGGTGCTATTGCTATTTCTGTCGTTATTTCTAGTATTATTGTTCCGTCCGCTATTGTTTCTGTGGCGATTGTTGCTGCTAGGTACGCTTTCGGCCCGGTTGTCCAATTTCAAATTCCCAGCAAGGTCAAGTAGATTTTCCGATTTTATTTTATCTAAATCAAGCACCAATTTACCCGCAGATATTCTATACAATTGTTCCTTGATTACCTCATCTTCTACCACTTCTTTGTTGTATTGAGCAAAAAATGATTTCATTAAGCGTGCTACATATATCGTGGCATTTTGCTTTTCAGATTCATTTTCCATCAATGCTATTTTAGCCACCAAAAACTCTATGTTTTTGCCATAATGTTTAAGCTTAGGTTGTGCATATCTGTAACCTAACGGGGCAGGTTTTTTATTGATAATTGCTGCATCAGGAATGGGAAATGGAGCTTCTACATCAAGTTTAAAATTGGAGATGATAAAAATGTCGTCCCAAATTTTATGGGTCACATCGTTGTTGTCTTTGGCTCCGGGTTGCACAAATTGTCGCATCAATTCTACCAATTGTGCGGTTTGCTTTGTGCGATTGTCACGGTCTTCTACCGTAAGCAGGTTATTAACCATTACCTGAATATTTCTGCCGTATTCTTTAAGCAGAATTTGATGTCTTTGGGTGTTATAATCCATTGTATATGAGGATTTAGTGAAACAGAAAGGTTTCACAACTTTAATTTAATAATAAGATTGATTTGATTTTGTATATCAAAATAGGTTGGGCATTTTAGCCAATAGTACATCTACTAATTTTAGAATAGTAACCAAAAAAGCTATGAGACCAATACTCCACCCCATATTTACATTAATTGCCTTTTGAATTTTCAATTCCAGATTAGTATCTAAAATCTTAAACTCAGCTTTCAAAGAAGAAAATTCAGTTTTTAAAGATGCTACATCAGACGTAACTTCATTCAATTTAGCATCTAAATGATTGATGTGGTTATATTGTGATTTTAACAAACGTGTATTGATGTCTTCAGATTTCAAACCTTCTCCACGACTAAACCTTTCTTGTATTTCACTAATTTTAGGTTCAATCATTTCAAGTAGCATATCATCTACTTTGGTTTTTTTCATAAAAAACTAAGTTTTACAAATTTAGAACAATAATCTCTACTTATCAAAATTGATACTATTTGCCCTTCAATGCTTTTTTTACAAGCAATTCAAAATCCGAAAGGATATTCATAAAGAAGATATAAGCATCGTAAGGCGAATTGTAAGGGCTGAAATATTTGTGTACATCACCATCTGCCCAATATTTTGTACACATATAATAATAGTGATCGGAAGTTTGCAGCCTCGACCATACTTTTATCAAATCTTCGTTTTCAGTTTTCAAAACATCTGTTCGCAAAGCATATATTTTATGTAGTGCTTCATACTGCATCGAATTACTAAGCCAGGCCGATAAATCTCGTTCGGTATCTGCCCAAGAGATATAATCTTCTACAGAATATTCATCTTTGGGTTTGAGCATTTCTGAAATTTGCTGAGGTGATTTAAAGGTATACCCTTGATTATCAATACATTCTGACACTAAATTTTTCAAAAAGGCGAATATTCCTGAACTTTCAGGTTGATGTTCTCCGAAATTTTCATAATCCATAAATAAGTTTACTGTCTCAGCTTCCGGATTTAACTTTTTTAACTTGGCGACATATTTTTTTACCGTTATGGGGTAGTCTTGCCAACTTTTATCACTAAATCGAAAGGAAATGTCGTCCGATAAATGGTAGTCTCTAAGTAATACTTTTATATGGCTAGTATTTGAAGCAGCATAAGCTTGATGCGGGCTTCTATTTTTCAAAATTCTATCTACACTTTCCGTTAAAATGGTATTGTAACCCAATTCCTCAGCTATTTTGGCAATGACATTGTCGAATATCAATTCGGTGTTGCGAAAAGTAGTTGGTTTTTGGCTGAAATATTTTTCAATGGCTTTTTCATGTAGTTTCACCTGAAATTCAAATTCATCTTTCGAATAAATGGAAGCCAAAGAATGATAGTAAGTCTCACCTAAAAATTCTACCTGCCCCGTTTTTGCAAGCTGCTGAAATGAATGCAATACTTCGGGTTGGTACAAAGCAAACTGTTCCAAAACCATACCCGATAGGCTAAAAGAAAAATTAAAAGAGGGGTATTTTTTAATTAATTCTAATAATAAAGCGTTGGTTTTCAAATAGCAATTGGAGGCTATTTTTTGAAGTATTTGCCTATTAAGTGCGTCATTTTCATAAAAATGATCTTTCCCAATTTGAAAAAAATTATAATCCAACAAACGGAATGGCTGATGGACTTGGAAGTAAAAACAAATATTCACCTAGAGATTTTTAGAAAATGAATGCCCGATGGTGGAAATAGTGAGTCCGACTCAGTTGTCAATTTGTACCAAACCGCTCTTCAAACACGCTATATAGTTCTTTAGCGGTGTTTTCCCAACTGATTTTGCTCAGGTCGTGATAGGCATCTTTTACCAATTGGTCGCGAAGACCTTTGTATTTAAGTATCGATATTATATTTCCAGCCATTTTGTCTACGTCCCAAAAATCGGCTTTCAATGCACTAGGCAGCACTTCTGCAGCCCCCGATTGTTTTGAAATCACACAAGGAACGCCAAATTGAGCGGCTTCAAGAGCCGACAATCCAAAAGGCTCAGAGACCGATGGCATCACATACACATCTGCTATTGATAATAAATACCTCACTCTCTCTTGGCTTAAGAACCCTGTAAAGTGAAATTTGTTTCCCAAATGTTTATAGGCACTATTTTCAATTATCCCCTTCATCATATTTCCCGACCCTGCCATTACAAAGCGAACATTGGGCATAAATTCTATTACTTTAGATGCAGTTTCGAAGAAATATTCAGGCCCTTTTTGCCCAGTAATTCTCCCCAAAAACAATACAATCTTTTCGGGAAGGCTGCTTTCGCTTCTATAAGCTTGCACTTGCTCTATGCCATTATGAATCGCTACAATTTTATTTTCAGCAATGCCGTAAAAAGTTTTGATTGCACCAGCCGTATAGTTACTCACCGGCACTATCAAATCTGCATATTCCATAGCCGATTTCTCAACCTGATACACCCATCCTTTGCTTTCAGGGCCATTCCTATCTACTTCAAGCGAGTGAACGTGCAATACAAGTGGCTTTCCTGTCTTGGCCTTTATTTCCATTCCCGCCATAAAAGTCATCCAATCGTGGGCGTGTATAATGTCAAAATCCTTTTGGCAGGCCAAGATGGTAGCAATTTTAGCAAAGCTTTGCACTCTTTCGCCAAGTGCTCCATCATACAAATCGTCAGTATCGAATATCGATAAATCCTTTTTAAGTCTTTCTTTTATTAAAGTTGAACTGCTAGCAGTATAATTTTCAGAAAGTATAGCTATGTCTTTTGTTTGATAAGGCAAAAGGTTTGCATCTATGAAATCTACATCAGATATAAATGTGTAGGAAGAAATAGTGGTACTAATTTTCAGATTTTCAATGTCAATATTATTTAGCCCAATCGTTTCAATGTTATTGACAATAAAATTTGAGTCACCTTTGGGGAGAATTAGAGATATATCCACATATTTACTAAAGGCCTTGCTCAATCCATAACTTGCCACTCCCAAGCCACCATTAATAATCGGAGGGAATTCCCATCCTAACGTCAGCACCTTCATTTTTTCTTTCATAGTATAGATAAAATTATATTTATTGTATATTAATTTATATAATTTGGTGTAGTAGCCTTAAAAATGTGCAAACGGACTGCATTTTAATTAAAATACTTTTCACATACAAGCAAACCGTGAAATATCAATTCTTAAGGTGTAATTA
>CAZMFZ010000074.1:0-18798 GCA_964565665.1 uncultured Bifidobacteriaceae bacterium
GCAGAGCAGTCAAGGCGATTAAATTAACTGTCGCAATAAGTAAATATTTGATAGATTTTTTTAGCATTTTATTCTGTCGGTGTTGGTTGTCCTAAAATGACGCATAACAATTGTATATACGCAAGTTTACAACTTTTCCTCTAAACTTGCGCCTATTTCTGATTTAGGTGTGCCTTGGTTTTCTTGCTGCGTTAGCTTTAATTCAACCTTTGTATTATTACCTTTCATCATCACACATAATTAGTATTTATATTTTAAATATCCAATTTGTATATCAGACTTTATAATCGCTCAAAAACCTTATTGATAATCACGCTTTTTCAATGTAAAGAATAACTTATAGTTGCATTTTAGGTAAGTTTTGTATTCTACCTAACGTTAGAGGCATTTCCTATTGCCACAAAAGGCGCAAATGCCATTGTTTACTTTAAAATATAAGATTTGTAAAGCTATTTTTATGCAAAAATTATGGCGTATATCGTCCAAATGCAGGAAATATACGCCACTCGATACTCATTTGTATTGTTTCAATGGTGGCGGAAGTTACATCAAAGTGCTCAATTTTAGGACGAAACTTCACCACCTCCTACCCCACAATCGGCTGGTTCACAAATTCTATTTTAGTCCCTTGTACCAAAGTCGCCAGAATGACATCGTCCTTTTTCACTTTGCCTGATAGAATTTGCTTTGACAATTCGTTGATGACCAGCCTTTGAATTACTCGTTTCAATGGCCTTGCTCCGTATTGCGGATCGTAGCCTTGTTCGCCAATGTAGTCGAGCACTTCGGGAGTTGCTTCTAAAGTAATGCCATTGTCGAGCAAAATGTGTTGCACACGACCAAATTGGATGCCCACAATTTTTGCAATATCTTTTCTGGTCAATGGACGGAACATGATTATTTCATCAATTCTATTCAAAAACTCTGGACGAAGGGTATGGCAGAGCAATTACATTACCTCTGTTTTGGTTTCGTCAATTACATCCAATTGTTTAAAAATATCTTTGGCATCGAAACCTTCAAATTTTTCTTGAATAATATGAGCCCCAGCATTGGAAGTCGTGATGATGAATCGTATTCTTAAAATTAGCCAATCGGCCTTTATTGTCTGTCAACCTGCCTTCACCCAATACTTGCAATAAAATATTCTCGCCCTTGTTGGTGTTTTCACCAACAAGCCAGTAACATATGCACTAAAGTCATGTAATTTTTTCATACGTAACTCGAAGAAAGGTTTCCTCAATTCTTCACGGCTACTATGCACGCATGGAAGCATCTGTAGCCTTTGTTTGCGTTCCCAGCTTGCCTTTGCTGCGTGCTTTTCACCAGCTGACCAACACATTACGATACAATTTTACTGTATTTGAGAGCCACATAGGTAAATGAGTGGCTGCTTGTTGGTCAGAAAATAAGACCAACAAGGGCAAAGGTAGGTATGTTGAAATTAGAATGGCTGCAGGTCTACGAGGCACAAGTTGCGGACTTGCGCCAGCTTGGGATTACTCCTTTTGCTCCAATGCTCAGAAAGGAAAATACTAGTTTTTCATCATCGCTACTCAGCTCCTATTCATCTAGAAACATATAGTTGAATTTGAAGCTTTTATCTAAGTAATTATTTCAGCTTTTCCTTCAGAAACTTAGCCGTATAGTTGTTGTCGATCTTTGCCATTTGCTCGGGTGTGCCTTCAAAACAAACATAGCCGCCTCCATCGCCACCTTCAGGACCCAAATCAATAATCCAATCGGCACACTTGATAATCTCTACATTGTGTTCGATGATTACCACCGTATTGCCCTGCTCTACCAAAGCATTGATGGCTTTCAATAATTTGCTGATGTCGTGGAAATGCAACCCTGTTGTTGGTTCATCAAACACAAAAAATATGCCTCCCGTACCCGAATTTCTACCTTCGGCTATGAATGTGGCAAGCTTTACTCTTTGGGCTTCGCCCCCACTCAGGGTGCTAGACGATTGCCCAAGGCGGATGTAGCCCAAACCCACTTCCTGCAATGGCACTAGTTTTTCAAGTAATTTTGGCTTGTCGCCAAAAAACACAATAGATTCGTCAATGGTCATTTCCAGCACATCAGAAATACCTTTTTCCTTGTATTTCACTTCTTGCATTTCTTGTTTGAAGCGTTTGCCATGGCAGCTTTCGCATTTCATCCGCACATCGGCCATAAACTGCATCTCAATGGTGATAAAGCCCTCGCCCTGGCAAGCCTCACACCTTCCACCTTCTACATTGAATGAAAAATGTGAAGGTTTGTAGGCTCGTTGTTTTGATAAGGGTTGATCAGAATAAATATTTCTTATAAAATCGTAGGCCTTTGTGTACGTAACGGGATTGGAGCGAGACGACTTGCCAATCGGATTTTGATCTACAAATTCTATCTGTTTGATGTCGTGAATATTGCCCTCCAACCTCTCAAATTTGCCCGTGAATTCTTCTCCAGTACCATCAATAATCTTGGCTAGTGCAGGATGAAGAATCTTCTTTACCAATGTAGATTTGCCCGAGCCAGATACACCCGTAACTACCGTGAGCAAGTGCAAAGGGAACTTTACATCAATATTTTTAAGGTTGTTTTCTTTAGCTCCTTTTACTCCAATAAACTGTTTTGATTTTCTTCTCGTCTTTGGTACTTCTATAAAATCAGCCCCAGTGAGGTAATTGAAAGTATGGGAAATGCCACCGGTGAGGTTGTCCATTATCAATTTCCCATTCTCCATGTAGAGTTTGCTTACCAAGTTTCCACCCAGATTGCCGGCATTGGGGCCAATGTCTATAATTTGGTCGGCAGCTCGCATTACTTCTTCTTCATGCTCTACCACCACCACAGTATTGCCCAAATCGCGCAAAGATTTCAGTACAGCAATCAATTTTTCGGTATCTCTGGGATGCAGGCCAATGCTGGGTTCGTCCAAAATATACATAGAGCCCACCAATGCGCTACCCAGAGAAGTGGCAAGCTTAATGCGTTGAAATTCGCCCCCCGACAAGGTGTTGGTAAGCCTATTCAAAGTGAGATAACCCAGCCCTACTTCATCCATATAAAACAATCGTGTTTTGATTTCATTTACCAATCGCCCAGCTACTTTTTGTTCATACTCAGAAAGCTTGATGGTATTGAAATACTGATAGGCTTTGGCAAGCGGCATTAGCACAATATCAGTAATGGAGCATTCTTCTTGAAGGAATTTAATTTTAACATATTGGGCATCTTTTCGCAAGCGTGTGCCTTTACAATCGGGGCAAACGGTACGGCCTCGGTAGCGAGATAGCATAACTCTGTATTGAATTTTATAGCTTTCGGATTCAAGAAATTTTATAAAAGCATTGAGCCCCTCGAAGTATTTGTTTCCTGTCCAAAGTAAATCATATTGCTCTGTAGTGAGCTCATTAATAGCTCTGTGAATAGGAAAGTCGAATTTTACTCCATTTTTGACCAAAGGCACTTGCCATTCGCTCATTCTTTCGCCCTTCCATGGGGCTATAGCTCCTTCATATACAGATAGGTTTTTGTTGGGAAATACTTTGTCGTGATCTATGCCCAACACATGTCCGAAACCTTCGCAGGTTTTGCAGGCTCCGTAAGGGTTGTTGAATGCAAAAAGATTGATGGTTGGTTCTTCAAAAGCCATGCCATCTGCCTCGAATTTATCGGAAAAGGTGCGAACTTCCTTTTGAGGGAAATCTATATTGCATATTCCTTCACCTTCAAAAAATGCTGTTAATATGGAATCTGAAAGCCGAAACTGGCTTTCCTCATCGGTAGGAGCTACTGATGTTCTATCAATCAGCAGAAAAAATGGTTTTTCTAAAGTGCCATATTCTTTACTTTCCAGCAGCTCCTCAATCTGCATTAATTTGCCGTTTACCAACAAACGAGTAAATCCCTTTTGCAACAAAATATGCAACTCGTCTTCTGCTTTTCGGCCTTGTTTGATGGCGTAAGGTGCAAGCACCATCAGTTTGTCTCCTTCAGCATGTTGATTGATCCAAGTAATCACATCGGTAACGGTATCTTTTTTCACCTCAGCGCCAGAAATCGGAGAAAAGGTTTTGCCAATGCGGGCAAAAAGCAATTTGAGGTAATCGTAAATTTCTGTGGTGGTGCCGACAGTAGAGCGTGGGTTTTTAGAAGACACTTTTTGCTCAATGGCAATGGCTGGCGACACGCCCCGAATATAATCTACATCAGGCTTTTCCATTCGCCCAAGAAATTGGCGCGCATACGAATTGAGACTTTCAACATACATGCGTTGCCCTTCGGCAAACAAAGTATCGAAAGCAAGCGAAGATTTTCCCGAACCTGATACACCCGTTACCACCACCAGTTTATTTCTGGGAATAGACACACTTAGGTTTTTGAGGTTGTTAACTCGGGCATTTTTTATGATGATATTGTCTTTGGGGTCGATGGAATCGAAGTCTTCAACAGGCATACTGATGCGGATGGGGGCTGGTTTGGCAAGCCTTCAAATTTACAAAGATTAAAAGGAAAATAGAGGGGCGGTGTAGGAAATAAAAAAGGTTGTGGTTGTACTGTTTCTGGCCTTTTAATTTTCACAATGATCAATACATTATGGACGTCAATTTTAAATAGTACAGTTGTGGCTTCACCATTATTTCAATTCTAATAATTTTGTTGCTTCCATAGTTTTTTGGCTGATCATTCCAATGTGCACCGCTAAGAACTCACTCATTTCTTTTTAAAACTTCATTTTTGTTTAAGCTAAAGAGAAGGGATTGGGAGGAAATTGAGTTTTTAGAAAAACGCTAATACTTCTCATTCACCTTATCGTAGAAGCTTTTTGGTATTGCCGATTTGAAATCAGATGGTTTTACATCTGGTTTCACCCAATCGATGTAGCCGTTTGCCCAAGCATAGGCCAAACCCAATATTAATATGCCAACAAAAATGGCCATTTCAATAAGCGAGAACCAGCCCCAAGCATTTTCGGTGGTGCCCTGCAATTCTGTATTGCCGAAAACCGTGGCCCAAGGGAAGAGAAAAATCATTTCAACTTCGAATAAAATAAAAATGATTGCGATGGTGTAGTATTTGATATTGAACTTGTTCCAAGCATTGCCAATGGCTTCTTCACCCGATTCGTAAGTGGATAGTTTTTCAGCATTAGGTTTATTTGGCCTGATTAATTTGGCCACCAACAGCCCAATATTCAGGAATAGTATGCCTCCAATGATGAATATAAGTACAATGCCGAAGTCGGAAAGATTGGTTTGCATGATAAGCAGGTTCGATTTGCAGATGGAAATTAGGGCAAATCACGTGTATATTTTCTAAAAAGACGATAGTTTATATGCTGGATGAAAGTAAATGAGCCATTATGACTTGGTTTTTGGGGTTGCCCAAGAAATCTTTAATCCAAAGTCCTGAATTTTTTATGGTACGTTGCTGCGTATGGTGATCTACGTGCACCAATCCGAAACGGGCATGGTACCCTTCCCACCATTCGAAGTTGTCGGTCAAAGTCCAGCAGAAAAAACCCTCGACTGGAATGCCTTCCTGTTTGGCTTTGAGCACATTGGCTAGGTAATCTTTGTAAAATTGTATGCGCACAGTATCATCGACCGCCCCGTTGTGAAGAATGTCGTTGAGGCATACACCGTTTTCGGTCACTATCAGTTTCTTCACATTTGGGTAAGCAGCATAGCGTTTCAGCACAGCATACATACCTTCGGGATATATTTCAAAACCCATATTGTTTATAGGCACGTTGCGCTCTTTGGCGGGTACTTCGTAGGCAAAAGCCAAGAAAGGATGCAGGCTAAACTTAGCTACGAGTCGGCAATAATATTGAATGCCAAGAAAATCGAAGTCGAATTTGAGCCTTTCGTCATCGCCTGTTTTGAAAAATAATTCTACCAGTCGCATGGCGGGAAAATCTTTGTAAGGATAGCCCAAGCCTACCAAGGGCTCTACGAACATTTTATTGATAATGGCATCTATCACCCGATGGGCTCGTACATCTAGCCAATTGTCGCTGTGGTTTTCTACACAGAACGTGGCAAAACTGGTGCCAACATGGCTGTCTTTCACGTTTTGCTTTACTATTCGGCCACCATCGGCTTGGCAGAGATTGGCATGATGTGCTGCTGCCAAAAACTTAAATATGTCTTTGTGACCAGGAGCATGCTCGCCCGTCATGTAGCCAAATCCTGTAAAGGCAGAGGGTTCGTTGAGTACTTTATAGTTCTTGACCCGATCGCCAAAAGCACGGGTGCAGGTGTCGGCATAGTCGCCAAACCAGCCCAGTATATCTCTATTGGCCCAGCCGCCTTTGTCTTCCAAGGCTTGTGGCAGATCCCAATGGTAGAGCGTAATCCAAGGGTCGATACCTTGCTCTAGCAGATTGTCAATTACTCTATTGTAAAAATCTATGCCTTTTTGGTTTACAGTGCCTGTTCCATTGGGGAATATACGACTCCAAGCAACTGAGAAACCGAAGTTCTCGAAGTTTAGGTCTTTGGCCAGGGCAATATCTTGCGGGTAATTGTGGTAAAAGTTGCAAGCTTGATTTGCATTTTCGCCCGTTTTTATTTTGCCTTGGCGGGCAGTAAATTTGTCCCAAATGTTTGGGCCTTTGCCATCTTCGGCTACGGCACCTTCGTTTTGGTAGGCCGATATGGTGACTCCCCACTTAAAATCTTCTCCGAAATCGGCTTTATTGATGGTAGTTATTTCCAATGTTACGAATCAAATTGTGCTTGTAAAGGTAAGCAAAGAGATGCTCAAATCTTGTTAAGGCAATGTTAAAGTTGCTGTTATTGGTGGTTGGCGTGCTGAAACCAACGCACTAATAATTATTTTGGGAAGGAGATGCATTTTAATCGAGTAACCAAAAGATTATTTAAATAGAAATATTATACATAGTTTTATAGCTCATTTTAAACAAATAAAAAACTAAATAAGAATGATGAAAAATTTCAAGAAGTTTGCAATTGTAGCACTGGGAAGTGCTATTATCTTATCATGTAGCAAAAAAGATGACAACCCCGCACCGATTAGTTTGAGCAAAACCGATGCGAGTACCGCTTTGGTGGTTTCAACTGCGGAGTTTGAAGCTTTAAATTCAGATTACAAAGATGCCACTACTATTACAGGACAAGCAATGAGTGCTTTAAGCAGCTTAGGTGGTGGTCGTTCAACAAGTGATTTTTATATTGGCATTGGTTCGTTCAGAAAAAACAGTGATAAAGAAGAAGAAGACATGGTAAATCAAGTAGCTATAAACCTAGGTGAATTGAGCTTTGCACCTTTTAAATCGGCACCAAATGCACGTATTCCTCGTGATTTTGATAGTGCTAAAGGTATATGGGCATATAGCGTAGTAGGGTATTCGGGCAGTTTTGTAAAAATTGCAGCCTCTGAGAAGATTGTTTTACAATTCCCATCTAAACACAGCTACAGCGACTACGGCAAAGTATTAGTAAATGATGCTGAATATACCATTAGCCAATATAAAACGGGTCTGATAACTAGAACAACTTGTTTAAATGGTGCACCGAAAGAGTATTTAGATACCACAGTTACCGCGCTTGTTGCCGAACTTACAGTAAAGGGAGAAAAACAGTTTTCAATAGATCTTTCTAACACAATAGTAAATAATGTTTCCACATCCTACTCCTCTAAATATGTCATTAAGAATTTCGAGTATAGCTATACTCATTCCACTTCAGGTAATACTTACACCTTTTATTATGGCTGGAAAAAAGAGGGCAAAATTGTAAGTGAAAGTGCAAGCCAAATTTCATATATTTCTATAAGTGCCATAGACGATTATCGTTGTAGCAACTCAAATCCATATTATTTAGGTATCACAAATATTCAGTCTGGTAATGGATCGAGCACTAGAGGGTCTTTGAAACTAAGTTATTATCTAGGAGATGTAACAGCCTATAAGAATGAAATAAAAACCAAATACAATCTATCTTCTTTAGATGCGGAATTGGACTCGGCTACCTACTATAAAGTACTAAAAGATACTGCAATTAGTGATAAATATATTAAATATACCCTTAGCAGAACTTCAGACAATGCCAAACTAGGCGATATAGTAGCAAGATATGAGACTGTAACAGACGGAACACCTCCTAATTCTAATAGCTACTATTCAACTAGCGTATATTATATAGTATATGCAGATGGAAGTAAAGAAAGGTTGCGCGACAAATTCAGATATTTTGAATATTATTATGGACATTATTGATATATAATAACTGCCAAATAGCATATATAATGAATTTATTTGGTCAATTAAAAAAGGGAGTTGCAACAGCAAACTCCCTTTTTTAAATACTATGCCCTGCTTATAACCAATGGTTATCTAGGGCTTAAGGCATTATTAGCTACTGCAATAGTTTATTGGGGCTTCTTACAATACATCGCACCTGGCTCCATCTACTGCATCGAAGGCAAATATTTCACTTTCTATACCAAATTTTGCTTTGTAAGCTGCCAATATTACTTCAATAAAAGCCGGAACACTACTTTTCTTTAATAAATTGATAGTGCAACCTCCGAATCCCCCTCCCATCATTCTACCTCCTGCCCATCCTCCAACTTTTTTAGCAGTTTCCACCAAAAAATCAAGTTCCGCACAACTTACTTCATAATCGTTCTGTAAAGAATAGTGGCTTTCAAGTAGCAATTTACCCACTTTAATCATGTCTTTACTTTTAAAAGCATTGGCTGTATCGTAAACACGTTGATTTTCCAAAAGCAAATGTTTAATTCTTTTCTTTGTAGTTTCATCTTTTAGTAAAGCAATATCATCAATGGCAATATCTCTAAATCCATCAATTTGTGGGTTTAAATCAGATAATTGATTAAGTGCCGATTGGGTTTCTACCACACGCTCGGAATATTTGCTTCCCGCAAGTTCTCGTTTCACCTTTGTGTTGGCAAGTACCCAACACCATTCTCCCATATCGGCATCGGCATATTCGTGTGTAAGTGTTTTGAAATCAAGAATCATCATTTTACCTTCTTTCGAAAATTGAGAGGCGTATTGATCAAGCAATCCAGATTTTACTTTTAAGTATTCATGCTCAATTTTTTGGCAGTTTTTCACCAGAATTACATCATCAAAACTTGCTTTGAAAGCCGTACGAAGCAAATTCATCATGGCTACTTCTATGGCCGCGGATGAGGAAACACCTGCCCCTAGAGGAACATTGCCCCAAATATAGGCATTGAAACCACGGGTGATTTTATCTGTTCGTTCAAAAATTTCTAATGCTCCCTGAATGTATTTTGTCCAGCTTTCGGTAGGGGCAAATGGCTTACCAGGTACGCAAATCATATCTGTTCCGAAGCTTTCGGCAGTGATATGAATTTCATTATCGTCTCTAAAAGCCGCACTTATTATTACCCAGCGATTGATGGCGGCAGGCATAGAAAGCCCGAAATTATAATCGGTATGTTCGCCAATGATATTAATTCTTCCTGGGGCTGCGGAAACGAATTCTGGTGCTTGATTAAATTTGGCAGTGAATTTGGTGTTGATTTCGATTTTGAGCTGTACTAATTCTGACATTATAATAAAGTAATAGGGCAATTAATCTAAAAAAAATTGTAGGAGGCTTCTTGAAATAAATTTATTCATTTATACCTAATGATCTTGAAAAATACATCATAAAACTAACCATGGAGATTAGCATTATTCCAATACCAATAATTACTATCGTACCAATCATTTTTCTAATTTTTTAAGTTCGTTTAAATGTCTGCGAGTTTGTATTAGCAAGTTAAATATATAAATCATATCTAAAAACATAAATATGAATCCTATTATCACTGCTAGCCCTTCTTTATTAGTTAAGTCTTCTTTCAGTCCATAAGCTAAACTGCCTGAACCTACAGTAGCAAAGAAAAATACTGCAATGCGTAAATATTCATACCTCGATTTCAACTCTTCTTTTTGATGGTCGGCTATTCTGTCTTTCGTTTCTTTATCCCTAAATATTACAAAACTAATCACTTCGCCCCTACCTTGCAACTGAGCATCGTAATATCGTCAATAGGTAAATTGCTAATACTCAAGGCTTTGATAATATTATGATGAAGCTGTTCATTGTCGGCACTTTGCAATATAAGTTCTTCCACCAAAGCCAATCCATTGTCGGTGTCGTAATTATCGAAAGTTTCAGTAAGCCCATCTGTATAAGCAAATAGAAATGTATCATGAATGTTATAGACAATTCCTTTTTTGATTATTGGCAGATATTCAAACGCACCCAAAATCAATGTGCCTTCGCTCAGGTATATTTTCTCTCCGTTTCTGCGGAAAAAAATAGGTTCGTTGTGGCCGCAATTCACATACGTCATTTCATCTTTTTCCAAATTGTACTTTGCGATGAAGAATGTAATGAATTTTTCACCTTTGGCATTGTGATATACAATCTCATTAAGTTCGGTCACTATTTCTTCCAATGCAATAGGTTGCTTGGCCAATATCCGCAAGGCAGATTGCAAATTTGACATCAGAAATGCTGCCGCGATCCCTTTGCCCGACACATCAGCTATACACACCATAAACTCATTTTCATTCAACTTAATATAATCGTAATAATCGCCTCCCACCATTAATTGTGGCAAATAAGAAGCAAATATTTGTAATTTATCGGTATTTGGAAGGCTGGCAGGAAAAAGTTGTAACTGGATTTTCTTAGCCAATTCAATCTCTTTTTTAGTGGCTTCTTGCTCTAGCCTTCTATTACTAAGTCTTATATTTTGAACGGCAACGGTGATAATATTGGCTATAGTTTGAATGAATTTTAGACTTTCTACATCGTTTTCATTGCTTATTTTACTTGAACCACCTAGCATCACCAATGCCACATTTCTGCTTTCTCTTCCTACAGGAATTACTATTCCAAAATGTTTTTTTAGCGAATCAGGCAATGCCTTTCTGCTGTTTACAATGCTGAATTCCCTGCCTAATTGGAGCAAAACAGGTGATATAATTTCAAAATCAAGCGGAAGCCCATGTTTCAATACCAGTTTCCAACCGCTAATTTCGCGAGAATAGACGGCTAGTTTATCAATCTTGAAATTGGCAACAACGGTGAAAAGGAAGATTTTTAAAAGGGATTGCTCATCTTGCTGCCTATTGATGGCATTGGTAATGTCGAGCAAAGTATCGAGCTCAAGGTGCTTAAGTGAAAGGTTTTGTATTTGTGATTTGCTTGACAAAATAATGAAACAAGTTTTATATCATATAGCTTTTGTTCTCTTTGAATTCAAGCAAATCTTTGTAGTTATATACTTTGCCACAATTATGTAGTTTCAATAACATTTGTTCTGAAGCAAATAAGTGAGCATTTCAGTTTTGTAAAAATAATAATCGTAGAGCTCTTCTGTGTTGGCAGGCACTTTTTGAGGAGGGTATTTTTCATTGAAATCTTTGGTAATGTGCAAAATATCTTCATCGCAATATTTTCTGGTTTTGTTTTTGCCGTATTTGAAATCAGGGTCCGCTATTTCCACAAAATAATTATCTAACCGCAAAGTATTTTTCAAGCCTGCCGTGGGTGCATCGTTTCGTAATACTAGGTTATAATAGTTGGTCTCTACAATCATTCTCAGAAAATCTATCCTATCTTTTTGAAAAGTAGAAGTAGGAATAATGGTGTCATGAACTTCTTGTTTACCCAATTTATTCATTCGGAAAGCCAAACTTCCTTTGTAGGCAGTAAGCTTATTTTTATAAATACTCGATAGTTTATCTTCTGTTTTTGTTTGTTTCACACAGGCAGTAACAAGGCTCAATACGACAATAATCAAAAATAAAGGAATAGATTTTTCTTTCTTCATTACCATTTTAAAGCCTGTTGAGGGTCGTAAGCATCGCGTAAGCCATTGCCAAATAAATTAAATGCAAATACCAATAAGCTAATAGCCATACTTGGAAATAATATCAAATGCCAACTGTTTTGAGTGCCAATGGCGTGAAAACCTTCGTTTACCATCATCCCCCAGCTTGGCATAGGCGGCTGCACACCCAAACCTAGGAACGATAAGCCTGCTTCTGTAAGAATGGCGGAAGCGAAGTTAGAAGTGGCTATCACAATAATAGGACCCAAAACATTTGGCAAAATATGGATAAATATAATGCGAAAGTTGCTAAATCCCATAGCTCGGGCGGCTTCTACATAAGTTTTTTCTTTGATACTCATAATTTGCCCACGAACAACACGCGCTATTTCTACCCATGAGGTGAGGCCTACCGCTACAAATGCAACCCATATTCCTTTGCTTTGTAACGCCAAACTAATAGCGATTACTAGCATAATACTGGGAATAGACCAAGTGACCGTCATAAGCCACATTACAAATCGGTCGGTAAAGCCACCAAAAAAACCACCAATAGCCCCAATTGTAATGCCAACTAGCAATGAAATAATAACTGCCACCAAACCAATACCTAATGAAATCCTGGTGCCGAATATCAGTCTGCTCAAAATATCTCTGCCTGCTTTATCGGTGCCTAATACATATATTCTTTTCTCAATATGCTCTTTTGAAAATTTCTCAATTAAGGCTTCTCTTGTAACTACGGTCGGCTCGCCATTTGCTTTTTTGTAGTATACTTTGTTGCCTACATAGGAGTACAATTTGCCTTCGCCCAAGTCGCTGGGGTCGTCATGCAGGGCAAACACCATCTCTATTAAAGGATGAATTTCAGGAATTTGAATGCGACCATTGGGAATAATCTCTACATCAAAACCCTTGATTTCGAAGCTTTTGATGGGGATAATGGTAAACTCGCTCTCTTGTCCAAAAATCATTTTCTTAAATATATTTTCATGATCTACATGCACATTTCTTCGTTTTTTAAGAATAAATGTGGTATAGCCTGGAATTTGTTTTTGAATTTGAATGGCACCATCGTTGGCATTGGGCGTGCTGTCGGGCATAATTAAATAGCCTAGAGTGGCCGCCAAAACAGCAAGTACAATAATGGCAAGCCCAAACATAGCAGGCCAATTACCAAAAAGTCGCTTGCGAATATAATAGGCTGGAGTTCGAATAATTTCCTTGGGCTTACTCATCGGGTATTGTGAGCCAACAAGCCCTGTTTAGATGCTAAAAAATATAAGCCTGTCAATGATTTGCTCATATCGGCAAGCGATGGATTTTGCAATCCATCGAGCTCGGCAAAATAATTTACCCATTCTCTTTCAACCAAATTTAGCAAGTTGAACTTGAGTTCGCCTTCGCTCAAACGCAACTTTTCTCGCAAATCAGTAAAGCTATTTACAAAATACAATTCATCAATAATGTCAAACTCCAAATCGGTCATTTTGTAATGTTTTTGAATCTGCCAGCTAAAGCGAAGAACACCACATAAAATGGATACACCAATACCAAGAGCAAATATGCCTTCAAATTTAGCCTTTTGTGCATGAAACCTAAAACAGAACCTAAAAATATATATTCTGACAAAGCCCTTATTGTCCAAATAGAAATAAACCATGCAAAAGGAATAAAGAAAAAAGATATGATTTGCATCAAATTGACCCAAAAAATATAGAGTGCCACAACTTGCACTTTCCAATCGTTGTAATACTCGAATTTTGATGCCCAGCGCGTTCTTTGCTGATAAAATTTGGAAAAGTTAGAAATAGGTTGGGTACTGACAAGTGCTTCAAACGATTTCAAAAAGAAAACTTTCTCAGGATGTTTTGCATACACTTTTTGCATTAGAAATTCATCGTCTCCACTTGCAATTTGTTCATTTCCTTGAAAACCATTTACTTCATAAAATACCGATTTGAGATAAGCAATATTAGCTCCATTGCACATATTGGGCATCTTTGCCTGCCAGCAAGCCGCTCCTGAACCTACCAGTGAGGCGAATTCAATCTGCTGCATTTGCTGAAATAAATTGGTATTCGAAGTATTTATAAGTACCAGACCAAATGCAAATTTAGCATCAGTATTTCTGAAAAATTGGACAATAGTTTCGAGCCAAGTACTAGTGGCTACGCAATCGGCATCAGTGCAAACAATTAATTCTCCTTTAGCATTTTCTATGCCTTTGGCGATAGCGTTTTTTTTGCCTTGATAATGGTTTTGAATAATTGAAATTGACATTTGAGATGCTTTTTGATAGAAAGAAGCTACTTCAATGGTATTGTCGGTTGAGAAATCATCTACCAACACAACTTCAAAATGCGACTTGGGAAAGGTTTGCAATTCGAGACTTTCCAATAATGAAATAATATTATTAGCTTCGTTTTTAGCAGCAATTACTATCGTTATTTTATCAGTTGGTATTGCAATCGAGGGGCAATAAACAGGTATTTTATGCCATTGATAGATAAAAAAAACAACTAAAAAAATATATGATGTAAGGAAGATAGCCACCAAGGTGCATTATTAGCATCGTAAAACTCGGGTATTGGAGTTGAGAAATGAAAATGTAGTATAATTCAAGTCAACAAGTCTAAACTATTTATAAATATACTTTATAAACCATTTTGGTATTCTTGTTGCAAACCTAGAAAATTTTGTAAGTGGTATACTTCATCGGTGTTTTTGAACATAATAATCTGGCCTTTCAGTATTTTAAATTTTCTTCTTTCCTTCTCATCTAGAGACTTGATTGATGGAAATAAGTCTAATGGGCATGAGATTTCTCTTCCATCTTCCAAATGAAGAGTTATTTTATTTCTATGCCGAAAATCAATTCCTTTAATTGTTGGTTTTATATTAAAAATACCTTCCATGTTATTTGATTACAATAGATTTTACTTTTTCTCCTTCTTTCATTTTGTTGAATAAAGTTATCATTGTTAATTGATTTTTCTTTAACAATTTTGAAAGCTGCAATTTGGTCTTTTTCGGATAAATCTCCCATTTCCGCCCATTCTAATGTTTCAAGCCATAGTTTAGCAGGATTTGAGAAATTTCCCCTTTCTTTAATGATATGAACATGAGCTGGTTCTTTAAACAAATCAAAAGAAACCACAAAAAAGGTAAGGAATTTGTATCTGGCTATTTTACCCATTTTAAAATATAATATTCAACTCATTCCCCTATTTCGACTTTGCCTTCAATATAAGCCTAAGCGATTGATCA
Source organism: uncultured Bifidobacteriaceae bacterium (assembly GCA_964565665.1). Classification (GTDB taxonomy): domain Bacteria; phylum Bacteroidota; class Bacteroidia; order Cytophagales; family UBA9547; genus CAZMFZ01. Next base: position 15,118 of record CAZMFZ010000074.1, read on the forward strand.
CGTGTAAAATAATTCCACACCCAATTTATAAAAATCATTAGCCTGTTTTTAACACCCACAATCGACATCAAATGAACAAACAACCATAGCAACCAAGCAAAAAACCCTTGAAATTTGAACAGTGGTAATTCGGCAACTGCCAAGTGCCTTCCAATGGTAGCCATCGAACCTAGGTCTTTGTACACAAATTGTTTTTCAGGTTTATTATTTAATTTATTAATGAAATTCTTCCCCAAATTTAACCCTTGCTGAATGGCAGGTTGTGCCACTTGCGGATGCCCATTGGGGTATTTTTCTTCTATCATGCACGCAATATCGCCCAATGCATATACATTGGCATAGCCTTCCACTTTGTTGTATCTGTCTACTTTTAATCTGTTGCCACGGGCAAATGATTCGGGTTTGAAACCCTCAATTTTATTGCCTGTAACCCCCGCAGCCCATATCAAATTATTAGCTCTAATACTTGAGCCATCGGCTAATAGTACGTTTTTACCATCATAATCTTTAACTTGTGTGCCCGTTTTCACAATCACACCCATTTTCTCCAGATATGCCCTCGATTTCCCTGCCGATACTTCGCTCATCACATTGAGAGTGCGGGGCGATGCCTCTAGCAGGAAAATATTCATTTTGCTGAAATCAAGTTCGGGGTAGTCTTTGGGCAATACTTGTAGTTTCATCTCGGCCAATGTACCTGATACTTCCACGCCTGTAGGCCCACCACCTACTACCACAATATTCATCTTGCCTTGAAAATCGTCAGGATTATCATCTATTAAAGCATCTTCAAAATTTTGCAAAAGGGTATTGCGCAATGCCAGTGCTTCGCCTACCGATTTCATAGGCATGGCGTATTTTTTAATGTTTTCTTGACCAAAATAATTGGTATCGCAGCCGATGCTGATTACCAATTCATCGAAGCTAATTTCGCCCAATGAAGTATGAATGCTGTTTTTATCAGTGTTAATGGCCAATACCTCTGCCACTCTTATGTGTACATTTTCAGCATCTTGAAATATTTTGCGAAGTGGAAATGAAATAGAACTAGGCTCTAAACCCGCAGTGGCTACTTGGTAAAAAAGCGGCTGAAATTGATGGTAATTATTTTTATCAATCAATACCACTTGGTAATGGGTATCTGATAATTTGCGAGCAAGTTTGAGGCCGCCAAAGCCTGCTCCAATTATTACAATTCTTTTCTGATTGGTGATGGGGATATTTGCAGTCATGGAGATATTTTAAATATTTAGGTTCGAGCAATCCGAATTTATTCGGTAAATCTACACAGACCCAATTAAAAATCTATCAATACTTGTCCCACATTTTGGCGGACGATTCCTTTACCTATAATTTTTAATCGTTTTCATCGGGGATAATCCCCTTAAGCTAAAAGGATTGACATAAAAAAAGCCCCTTCCGGAGCTTTTTACAAAATTTACCTCATTATTTAGGTGCTTCTTCTGTCTTCTTTTCTTCTACTTTTTTAGCCTCAGTACTTGATTTTTTCTTTGAACAGCAAGATGATTCACTTTTTGAACACGCTTTTTTCTCTTTTTCTTTATCGCCTCCTGCCATTACAAAGGCAGAACCTACAAATGCAAACAAGGCTGCGGCTAAAACTAATTTTTTCATGTCTGTTAATTTTAAATGAAATTGATTTATTGTTTCAAACGAAATTTATCTATTTCTATTGTTCAATACAAATCAAAGTTGCATAAAGTTCAGAATCTACTCATGGATGATAATAAACTTAACGGTTCATTCCATCGTGAAATTATTGGCAATGCCAAAACCAGCTTTCGGGTATAAAATGCTAGTTTTGCACATTATATAATTACCCAAAAATCCTATTGGCAATGTTCGATTTAAATAAAATACTAAGAGATAATATAAAAGTATTGCAACCCTACACTTCTGCCCGAGACGAATATAAGGGCACAGAAGGCACATTTCTCGATGCCAACGAAAATGCTTTCGGTTCCGCCACTTCTGCTTTGCACAATCGCTACCCCGACCCTTTGCAATGGGAGGTAAAAAATGCTCTTTCAGCAATCAAACACATTTCTGCTGAAAATATTTTTATTGGGAATGGCAGCGATGAGGCTATCGATTTGCTATTTCGTAGCTTTTGCCGACCAGGTATAGACAATGCCATCACCACACCTCCAACCTACGGCATGTATGAAGTAAGTGCCAACATCAACGATATTGTGCTTAAAAAGGTGTTTCTTTCTACTGATTTCGAACTGGAAGTAGACAATATTTTGGAAGCCATTGATGAAAACACAAAAGTCATTCTGCTTTGCTCACCTAACAATCCTACTGGCAATTGCTTGAATACCAATGCAATCACGAAAATTATCACTTCATTTGATGGAATAGTAGCCTTAGACGAAGCTTACATAGATTTTGCTGCTAATAAAAGCTTTCTGCCAATTCTATTGCAATATCCAAATTTGGTAATCATGCAGACATTTTCAAAAGCTTGGGGAATGGCAAATTTGAGATTAGGGATAGCTTTTGCTTCAAAAGAAATAATTGCCATCTTAAATAAAGTAAAGCCCCCTTACAATATCAATGGTTTGAGCCAAAAACTAGCTTTGGAGGCTCTGCAAAATGAGCAAAAAAAGAACCAATATGTAGAAAATATACTCAAGCAAAGAATTTGGCTTGCCTCTCAATTAATTAGTATGCCTTTTGTAATAAAAATATACCCAACTGATGCCAATTTTATACTAGTAAAAACCATTGACGGCAACAAAATCTATAATTTTTTAACTGATCGCGTGGTGATAGTACGCAATCGTTCTGCTGTAAAATTGATTGAAAATTGCCTCAGAATAACGGTAGGTACAGAAACCGAGAACAAATTATTGATAGAGACACTTCACCAATTTGCTCTTTCCTAAATCATTTTAGAATTACTTTTTAATTTTTAATTGACCCTAGAAATAATTTCTAGCCCGTATGGCATAGTTTTTTCTATTCGTTAACTAATAATTCGATTATTAATAACAAAGAAAAAAACTAAATCATGATAAAAGTAATCAAATGCCTTGTTGCAAGCTTTATGCTTATCCTTGTGGGGTTCAATACACAGGCCCAATCAGCAGCCATGACGAGTATAAAAGATGGTGGCAAAATGCCGAACAAACTTGATACTGCTGAGGTGCCAATTGAATTCAGAAATATGTACATTGTAGACTATCCTACTGTAACTGCCTACGATTGGTATGGATATCCTACCATGAGCGAAGAAAGAGAATGGCAGGGATACGACCGCTCAATGTATACGAGAAAAGACGTAACTCCTGAATATTATATTGTTGAATTCAACAAAGAAGATGCTTCTCACAGGGCAATATATTCTAAAAAAGGAGGTAAGGTTGCCTTGCACAGAAACTTAAAAAAAGCTGCTGTTCCTGAACTGGTAAAAAAAGCGTATGACTCCGGTGAATATAAAAGCTGGAATGTTGTTGGCGATTATATTGAAGTACTAAATTATTCCAACAATTCAAAAGTTTACATGGTAAATATAGAAAAAGGCAAAGAAGCCCGCACTATATTTATTGATGAAAAAGGCAAATTACTGAAAGACATAACTACAAAAATGTAATTCAGTACATAAAGGAAAGATGGCAAACGCTTTCTTATTCAATTTTGAACAATCAATTATTT
>CAZMFZ010000075.1:0-18572 GCA_964565665.1 uncultured Bifidobacteriaceae bacterium
GAATAAATACCTAATACTGATTCTGGTTTTTCTTATTCAAGAGTTTGTCTCAATCATCGTTTTTAGCTTTATAAAAAAGCGATATGAAAAGGGAAAACCATCAGAAAAAAGGTATTCTTCATTCAAAGGAACATTGGAAAGGGCGGTTTTATTGTTGGGATTGACCGAAGATTTGCCAGTTACCATCACTTTTTTTGCCGCTCTGAAAGTAGCAACCAAACTGACCAATGCCAACGATCCATCGTCTCTCAAAATATCAAATGATTACTTTTTAATTGGTAATCTCACCTCTGTATTACTGGTTCTTATTTCTTATGGCTTCTATGAACATTTTTGTAAATGACTGATTATCAACCGTTAGAATTAGCTATTTCTATGAACGAACTTCCGCTGTGGTCGGCTTCGAGTGGTTTGAAATTATTAGATACCATACATTTTAAAGCCAATGCAAATGTGCTTGACATTGGCTGCGGCTTGGGCTTTCCAACCCTCGAATTGGCCATGAGATTTGGCCCATCGGCTACAGTATATGGAATCGATCCATGGCTGGATGGCTTAGAATATGCTAAACAAAAGGCCGAATTATTAAATATCAGTAATATTCGATTGCTAAAGCAATATGCTGAAAATTTGAGCTTTGACGATGCTTTTTTCGATTGTATAGTTTCAAACAATGGCTTAAATAATGTGCAAAATATAGATATGGCTTTGCTGGAATGTGCCAGAGTTGCAAAGCCAGATGCTCAACTTGCATTTGCCATGTACACCAACGAATCAATGAAAGAATTTTACGATGTATTTGAGCAAGTTTTAGAATCTTATGGTTTAGAAATTTCCATTTTGGCAATGCAAAACCATGTAGCTGATGAAAAAAAGTCAATATCTCAAATAGAAAGTAAGCTTAACAAGTTTGGGTTTAGGCTCATTTCCAAAATTGAAGATACATTTTATTTAAGATTTTTAGATGGAACTGCATTGTTAAACCATCATTTTATAAGGCAAGTATTTTATCCGGTTTGGCACGCACTGGTAGTAGAAGGCCATCAAAAACAAGTATTTGAACTGCTAGAATCAAAACTAAACCTATTGGCAAAATTGAATGGAGAGTTAAAACTAGCCATTCAATTTGTGGTATTTGATTGTGAAAAACCTAGAAAACATTTAAGTCTATCTACTGTAAAGCTACTTTTAAGCTCTCATCGCTAGCTTTTATTATCTCATCAGCCAATTTATCGGAGATGGCTGTAGATACGAACAAGCTTTCATATTGCGAAGGTGCCAAATATACACCACGTTCTAGCATGGCGTTGAAATATTTACCAAACTGCTCTGAATTTGAGGTTTTGGCATCGGTAAAATTTGATACTGAGTTTGTGTTAAAAAATAGACTGTACATTGAGCCAATTTGATTTACAGTAAAGTTTACGCCTAATTTAGCTGCTCCAGCTTTAATGCCAACGGCAATTTTTTCAGTAATGGCATCCAGGTAGGTGTATATTTCAGGGTGCGTATTTAAGTAATTGAGCATGGCCAAACCAGCCGCCATAGCCACCGGATTGCCCGACAAAGTACCCGCCTGATACACCTTCCCCACAGGCGAAATGCAATCCATTATTTGTTTTTTCCCTCCATAAGCACCTACGGGTAAGCCCCCTCCAATTATTTTACCAAGGGTAGTAATATCAGGTGAAACGCCAAACCGTTCTTGAGCACCTCCTTTTGCCAAGCGAAAGCCAGTCATCACTTCATCAAAAATCAACACTATATTATTCTTTGTGCAAATATCTCGTAAACCTTGTAGAAAACCAGGTTTGGGAAGCACACAGCCCATATTACCCACTACTGGCTCTAAAATAATGCAAGCAATTTGGTTGTGATTGGCAGAAATAAGTTGCGCTACAAAAGCCAAATCATTATAAGGTGCTGTGAGTGTATCGTTGGCTACGCCTTTAGTTACACCTAAACTATCTGGCTCGCCATTGGTGATAGCTCCACTTCCCGCAGCAATCAAAAATGAATCGCCATGGCCGTGATAGCAGCCTTCAAACTTTATTATTTTACTTTTTTCGGTATATCCGCGTGCAGCTCGAATGGCCGACATACAAGCTTCAGTACCCGAATTTACCATTCTCACTTTTTCAATTGATGGCACCATTTCAATTATCAATTCGGCCATTTCTACTTCTCTTCTGGAAGGCGTGCCAAAAGATGTAGAGCCTTTCACGGCTTCTAATATGGCATTTTCAATTTCAGGGAAAGCATGACCCAAAATCATTGGCCCCCACGAGCCTATCATGTCAATATATTTATTATTATCTTCATCAAAAAGAAAAGCTCCCTTAGCACTTTTCATGAAGATTGGGTTTCCACCTACGGCTTTAAATGCTCGCACCGGAGAATTTACTCCGCCTGGAATAATAGATTGGGCTTTTGCAAATAAGATTTTACTATGGGTTTTGTCAAGAATGGTATGTTGCATTGGGCAATGTTGTGAGTTTGATAAATGGTGATTTTTATTTATCTAATGATAACGCATTTATTAATTTATAAATACTTCCGGCTGCACTTAAAGGCACGTCTATCAAACTGTCGTGTTTTTTGTGGTCAGTCATAGAAATACGAATAGCTATATCCGGATTAAATTTTTGAATAAATACTGTTAAACTTTTGGCTTGTAAATTTAGCTCTGCTTTTACCTCTATCGGTATTATTTTCGACATATAATCTAATAAAAAGTCAATTTCTGCCTGTGATCATTTTGAGACCAATAATAAACTTCAGATAAATTTTGTGCTTTAAGCTGTTGTACAACATACTGTTCTGTCATCACTCCTTTATATTCATCCAGTTTATTTTGCTGAAAAATGACAGCAGAAGCCTCTATCTGTACCATTGCTCCCAACAATCCTATATCCAGTAAATAAAGTTTAAACGAGTCGTAATTTTCATGCGATTTGAGCGGTGCTTTAGGTGTATTTACATTGTTGATTTTATGCACTTAGCCAGCATCAATTAGCCAATGCAGTGCCAGTTCGTAATCTTTTGCTCTAGCTCCTGATTTGATGGCATTGTAGATAATTTTTTTGTTTTCCTTAGCCAGTTTGTGAAGGAATACTCTGCCACAACATACGTATGCGAGGTACTATGGTGGTGGTGGGGGCGTATTTGGCAAAATCAAATTGATAGGCGCTAAGAATCTTATTTTGTATGGTACGTACTTTTTCAAAATGATTGGTTTCTATGTAGGTATTCAACACTTCAGGCATTCCACCAGTGAAATTATAAATTCGTAAATATTCCTGTAATTTAATATGAAAACTATTCACCAAATCCCATTGCTGATTTTCTATTATTTCTACCAATTTTGCTTGGCCGATAGCCAACAAAAACTCTAAAAAATCCAATGGATAGATATCTATAAATGCACCTTACCAGCAGGGAATGATTGATTGGCACCTAAACTTAATCCCAATAAAGAGACAGCACAGGCTATATAAAACTGAGGTGCATTTTCATAAAAGTATTTTAAAGAAGTTAAAGCTTCAGGTACTGATTGGATTTCATCAAAAATGATTAAAGTTCCATTCTCTGTCGGACTTACACCTGTTTCAATTTGAATGGCTGCTAATATTCGCTGTAAATCAAAACCATCTTTAAATGATTTTGCAGCACAATGCTTGATTCCAGATTGCAATAGGCCACGTTTAGAAATTCAGTAGGGGCTATTTCTTTCAATAACCAAGTTTTACCTACTTGCCTCGCACCATTTAAAATAAGGGGCTTTCTATTTTCAGAATTTTTCCAATCGATTATTCTGTCCTTAACTTTTCGTTATATATTTCTACTATGATATACAAATTTATCACGGAAATTAATGATTACACATAAAGTCGTACGACTTTATGTAACCTTTTACATTTTCTCATACGACTTTGTGTGTAGTTCCACTTTTATTGGACGGCTTTTTGGCTCAAATAAGGAAAGGCGGCAAGAATAAGGATGTCTTCCAAAGACCATTACCTATCTTATTTTTGCAAATCGGGCTTGTTCACAAGCTTCAATTGGAAATTATCAATTTTGGTAATGGGCACAAAAGCGTTGTCTTTTGTGAGTGAATAATTGTAATAACTCAATGTGGGGCTTTTTTGTGTCTTAGTTTCTATTAAATACGATGAAAAATTAGTGCCATAGGTATTAAGATAGTTCCCAAAAACCAACAGCAAACTATAGCCTTGTTTGGCAAAAACAGAGGCAGGTATTTCATATTTATCGTAAAATTTCCTTTCGAAGTTGAGCGACTTATTGTCAGGCTCTGTATATTCATTTTGAATAAGATGCGTGTTGTGCATCATAAACTGCTCGTAGCCAATCGACTCAATATCAAGCCATTTGCCAGATGTGAACACAGGCACATCTGCCACATTCAGCCTTCTTTCTTCAGTTTTATTAACTACTGTTTCTTTGTATGACGATGCTTTATCGGTAAGCAACCCTTCCAGTGTGGTAAATACATTGGCGGCCAACGAACTTTCATTACTTGAAATAAATACATGACCTACACTGTCGATAGGTGTTTTGGCCAATACTGCCCTAAAGTTGCCGCTGCTATATTTATTAAGCAATTTATACTTCAATACTTTTCCCCCTAGCTCTTCAAAACGCTGTTTGTAGGCTTTGGCAATAAGTGTGTCGTTGGCTGCAGATCCAAATACAATCATAGAAGTAGGCATACGAGTAAAATTTCCATAAGCGAACTCGGCAGCTACTTTCCCTTGAGTTTCTGCTGACTGCTGAAAAAGAAAATAATTGGGGTTTTCAATACCTGATGCAAAGCTATTTGACAATGGATTTATAACGGGCACATTGTATTTTAAAGAATAATCATTTATAAACTTCTGTTGGTTGCTGTAAATTGGCCCAATTACCATGTCGAAACAGCTTGCATCGGGCAAAGAAGTAAAGTTGATTACACCAGCAGAATCTTTTCCAGAATCGAATGTGTGTAAATTTATTTTTACCCCCAGTTTTGCCAATGAATCGGCTGCCAAAGCTATTCCGGCACTCATTTCGTATACAAATCCATTTTTGCCCATTAGCTCCAAGGGAATCAACAATGCTACATTCCATTCTGATTTAAGGGTGATTTCAGCCTCATTGCTAGTATTTGTTCTTTTATAAAATATGTTTTTTAAGGCTTTGTTATCAGAAAATCGGTCGGCAAGTATTCGGAGTGAATCAGTTGGCAATCGGTCGGTATAGTAAATGGTGGTGTTCTCTGCCTTTTTGCGGTAATCCTTCTGCATTATTTTTGTAAACTGAGTAAATCCGTCTACATAATTTTTTGATTCTAATTGTACAATCCCTTTCAAATAATAGGCCATGTCAATTTTATCCCAATTGGGAAATTTATTTATCACTTGAAAGAGCAAGAAATTGGCATCTCTATAATTGCTTTTTTTATAAAATCCATAAGAGGCAAAATATTTGCAACTGGCAGAAAAGTCTGTATTTGGAGTTTTGTTGCCCAGTTCTGTAAATATTTTTATTGCTTCATCGTATTTTTCGCTTTGCAGCAGTTCTTTGGCTTTCAAATACTTTCCCGTAATGTCCTCCCCGTCTTGGGCATTGGAAATAAACGTGTGAAGCACCGAAAGTGCGAGTACTATATAGGTTATAAATTTGATTTTCATATTGCGGGATTCAAGCAAAAATATAAAATTTATTTGTCTGCATTTTTAATTAAATGAGAATATGCTAATCTCACAACAGTATCTACAAAATGTTCAGAATAATAGAACAGAAAATTTGGAACCATAAAAATATTAAACTAGCCACCTAAATTTATTTAGCATTCAATTATATTTGGCAAAAACTTAAATTTCACTAAAGTAATGAAGAAAAATATAATCTTATCTGCGGCTTTGGCGGGTATGCTGCTTGCCGGAGTATCTAATGCCCAAACCAAGAAGTCTGCATCTAAATCGTCAAACACAACTTCTCAGAAAGCCAAACCCAAAACAATTATGCTAAATACAAAAGCTGACAGATTCAGCTACGCCATAGGCTTAAATATTGCCCAAGGCATCAAACAACAAGGCTTAGGAGATTCTATCAATGTGGTTGCCCTTTCTCAAGCATTGAGCGATGTGCTGAAAAATCAAAAACCGCTTATCAATCCTGAGGAATCGCAAAGCATTATTCAGGCTTATTTTTCAGAACAGCAAGCTAAAGTAGGAGGGAAAAGCTCGGAAGAAGGAAAGAAATTTTTGGACGAAAACAAAAAGAAACCTAGCGTGAAAGTAACTTCAAGCGGATTGCAATACCAAATAATTAAAGAAGGAACAGGTGAAATGCCGAAAGATACCAATCAAGTAACGGTGCATTATCACGGCACATTGGTAAATGGCGAGGTGTTCGATAGCTCTGTAGACAGAGGTCAGCCAGCTACTTTCCCAGTAAATGGAGTAATCAAAGGCTGGGTTGAAGGCTTGCAATTGATGAAAGTAGGTTCGAAATATAAATTTTTCATTCCTTCAGAATTGGCTTATGGAGCTAGCGGAGCTGGTCCGAAAATTGGCCCAAACACCACGCTTATATTTGATGTGGAATTGATTTCTATTGCAAAATAAAACCTGTTGAAATACTTTTTAGGTGTCGGGGTAGTTTTATCCCGACACCTTTTCATAGCTTCCTTATGTAGAAAATACGCTCAAGGGCGAGAATTTCAAGTTTCGATTGATAAAGGATTTTTAACAGCTAATTTTATAAACCTGGAATATAAAGCTAAATCTTTCTCGTTCTTTCTTTCATCAAGGCAATCAATTCGTTTTTTTCCATTGGGCTAGCAGTAAGCGGCACGTAAAAGCTAGCCAACCAATCGTATCTTTTTAGCATCAAAAATATCCAAACCGCAAAAAAATCTACTTTTTTAAATACCAAGGCATTTTCATTTACATAGTTTTGGATATTTTTTTGAAACTCTACTGGCAAATCTGTCCAATGCATCGATTGTTTTAAGTGATGCCCAATGTGATAGCCATCGTTCCAGCAATTTTTATTGTAAGGGGTGTTGATGCAGGTAATACTGTTTCGGTAGTTGTTTTCAGGGCTGTTTCTATCTATAAAAGCGTGTTGTCCCCAATTGCCTGCCATCATTAAAAAACGATACAGAAATACTGGAATTACAAATAAGGCCACGGTGGCTTGCCAATTTATAAAGCAAAGTCCTATAACAATGATCCAAAATAGGGTTTCTCCTTTGGCAAATTTATCTCTTATTCTCAGGCGATTTTTGAAGCTGAGGTATTTGTAAAGCTGTTGAATACCTACAAAAATAAACGTGAAATAGTATTTGAGAAAATCGCCAAAACTATCTCTTTGGTATTTCATGGTGCTGCTGTGGTCTTCCTCTAGGTTGTTTTCAGGATGGTGCATACCAATATGATGTGCAAAATAACTTTCGGGAGTTTCGCCAAAAAATGGCCCAATAAACCACGGAATAATATTGTTAAGAAACTCTACATTTTTCTTAAATAGCATTCTGTGCGAAGTATTGTGTAGCATCAGGATAAAAGGACCCGAAAAAAACACCAACTGAATTACATAATACAAGCCCGCCCATTTCCAGTCAAACATTCCTGGCCAATAAAAAAGTATTACAGCTGGCACAATTAATGCTAATAATTTGATGGTCAGATAGATAAAAGGCAAATCTCTTTCATCGTTGATATAATTGAGAAACCATTTATCTATGGTAGAATGTTGTTTCTGAACGTAAATTGGGTCGGTAATGGTAAGGGAAGTTGCTTGCATTGCTTTGAATATATTATCGAATATCAGCATTTAGCTTTATATCCAATGGTTTTGTTTTGAAAGATTTAAAATAACCTGGTTACTATTGTTTTGAATGCTTCTGCAATATTTAGGCTCCTAGCAGTTCATGCACATTTAGCCTAACATTTCTGGCAATGGCATCTGTTTTCAAATCGTTAATATCTTTCCCAAAAGGGTCTTCTATTTCTTCGCCAATAATTTCAAGCCCAGTAAAAGCGTAAAATACTATTACCATTACTAATATTGACCAATATTGTAAATCGTGAATAATACCAAAGGGCAACATCAATATATATAAAAATAAAAACTTTTTTAAGTGAATGCTGTACGATTTGGGTATAGGAGTGTTTTTTATCCTTTCACATACCCCCATTACCTCTGTAAATGATTCTATATTTTTGTCTATTACAATAAATTCTTCATTCGTAATTAAGCCTTTTCTATACAATTGGGTGATTCTTTCACAAATAATGCTAGCAATTTTATTTGGAACATGTTTGGCAGTTTTTAATTCTTCAAGCAGATTTTCGTCTATTTCAAGTTCTTCAAATTTTACACCCTTACGCAAATGTTCTTTTAAAGCAACGCCATAGTTTCCTATCATTTGGGCAAAAAACAAGCGATTTTCTTTATCATCTTTGGGTAAATAGGCATTTAACTTAATGGCAAATGAGCGTGTGTTATTTGTGTGTGAACCTAAAATTCTTCGACCTTCCCACCATCTGTCGTAGGCTGTGTTGGTTCTGAAAACCAAAAGCAAACCTAATACCACCCCTAGCAGTGAAAAAATGGTGCTGCTGGGTTTGAAATCAATATGCAACACAGAGCTTTCAACCCAAAGTATAAAGTAAGTATATAAAGCCACTATCATGCAGCTTACTGCCAATGTTCTTAATACTTTAGTAGTAAAAAAGCTGGGAACTGCCTTGAACCAAAAATTTTCAAACATAAATGTTATTGTACTTTGTAAAGTAAATATTCAATGTCATTAATTTAAGCTGAGGGTTCAAATTAGCTCCTTAAGTCAATACATAGTTAAACAACTGTAAAATTAGGCTTGCTATTCAACTAATCCAAGCGAGTTTTGCTTCAGTTCAATATTATTATTGGCGGAATAGATTGTATTAACCTAATAATAATAAAAGTTGGTATCTTATTCTAGTTTATTTTACATAATTTTGCGGTTTAATTGCTAAAAAACATTTCATGCAGCCCGATATCAGAAATATTGCCATTATTGCCCACGTAGATCATGGGAAAACCACTTTGGTTGACAAAATTCTTCATTCAACTACTCAATTTAGAGAGGGTCAAATATTTGACGATCTTATTCTTGACAACAACGACCAAGAACGCGAACGTGGTATCACAATTGTGTCTAAAAATATATCAGTAAGATACAAAGGAGTAAAAATAAATGTAATAGATACTCCTGGTCACGCGGACTTTGGTGGAGAAGTAGAACGTGTGTTGAAACTTGCAGATGGTGTATTGCTTTTGGTAGATGCATTTGAAGGCACCATGCCCCAAACACGTTTTGTGTTGCAAAAAGCACTTCAATTGGGTTTGAAGCCGATTGTAGTTGTTAATAAAGTAGACAAACCAAACTGCCGCCCAGAAGAAGTTTATGAACAAGTATTTGATTTGATGTTCAATTTGGATGCCACAGAAGAGCAACTAGATTTCAAAACTGTATATGGTTCGTCTAAACAAGGTTGGATGAGCCTAGATTGGAAAGTGCCTACAGATACCATTTCCCCACTGTTAGATACCATTTTAGAAGTTATTCCTCCTGCTGTTGTGAGAGAAGGTACAGTGCAAATGCAAATTACTTCTCTTGATTACTCTACGTTTGTAGGTAGAATAGCCATTGGAAGAGTACACAGAGGTGTAATTAAATTAAACTCAAACCTTGCTATCAGTAGAGCTGATGGGTCGGTTAAAAAAATTAAAATAAAAGAATTACAAGTTTTTGAAGGCTTAGGCAAATTGTCTGTGCAAGAAGTACAATGCGGAGAGATTTGTGCCATCACTGGGATAGAGGATTTTGAAATCGGAGATACCATAGTAGATGCGGATGCTCCAGAAGCATTACCTAGAATTGCAGTAGATGAGCCAACTATGAATATGTTGTTTACAATCAACAATTCCCCTTTTTACGGACAAGATGGTAAATTTGTAACATCAAGGCATTTACGTGAGAGACTTTTTAAAGAAACTGAAAAAAATCTTGCCATGCGAGTGCAAGAAACAGATAAAGAAGATACTTTCTTAGTTTTCGGTCGTGGAATTCTTCACTTGTCGGTGTTGATAGAAACAATGAGAAGAGAAGGATATGAATTACAAGTAGGCCAGCCTCAAGTAATTTATAGAGAAGAAGAAGGGCAAAAAATGGAGCCCATTGAAACTTTAGTTGTAGATGTACCAGAAAATTTTTCCGGGAAAGTAATTGAGCTAGCTACCCAAAGAAAAGGCGAATTGTTGATTATGGAGCCAAAAGGTGATATGCAACATTTAGAGTTTAAAATCCCATCGCGCGGTTTGATTGGGTTAAGAAATACTGTACTCACAGCCACACAAGGCGAGGCCATTATGAACCATAGATTTACAGAATATGCCCCTTTTAAAGGTGCTATACCTGAGAGAAATAGCGGTTCCTTAATTTCTAAGGATACAGGCACTACAACAGCTTACTCCATAGATAAGTTGCAAGATAGAGGTGCTTTTTTTGTAGATCCGGGAGATGAAGTGTATTTGGGTCAGGTAATTGGTATGCACACCAGAGATAATGATTTAGTTGTGAATGCTTTAGAAGGGAAAAAACTCACCAACATGCGTGCATCTGGCACAGATGATTCGGTTCGAATTGCACCTAAAAGAAATTTTTCTTTAGAGGAAGCAATGGAATATATTCAAAAAGATGAATTTGTAGAGATAACGCCAAAAGCAATAAGGATGCGTAAAATTTATCTGGATGAGGGAGAAAGAAAACGCATGGAGAAAAAACATGAGTTTGCTTAGTATTTTCCTTTTCTGCGAAAGCCAAAAAGCCATCTGATTCACAAAATCAGATGGCTTTTTTATGCCAAAGCTTCCCACAATATCTCCACCGGATGCTTGGCTTTTCTGCCATGAATTTAGAACAATAATAGATTTATAAATGCTTTCAAAAACAATCGTTTTATGATTTAGCAAATAAAAAGCATTTATAACTCCAATTTAATTATACCTGGTTATTGATTTTCCAAATATCATTTAGAATCTTTAAATCTGGAATCTTCGCTCACCGCTGATACTATAGGTCGAACTTGGCACAAGTACTTACGTTCTTTATGAAAGTAATTTGATTCCGTTGCTAACTTAAAAAATTTAGCTTGAAAAATAGGAGCTCCAACTGTCAAGTTGATTGGATTTTTACTAGTATTTGTCAATTCTATTGAAATGCAGCACAGTACCCTGGTTGGATTGAGCTAGATATTAGTAAACCTAATCTAGAATAAGAGCTCCGCATGGTTAATAAAGCAGATACATTTTTAGGCATTTTAATATATTCAAGACTACTCGACAGGATTGATTGATTAGGATGTAGCAAAAAAGTTTCACCAACAACTCTTCTTGTCTCCTGAAAAAAAGAAGATATCGAAGCAATTTGATTCGGATAATTAAGATTTGCATCCAAATAGGCACCCCTTCCTTGTATTGAAACCAAAAAATCACACCCTAAACTAAAATCAATAGAAGTTTCTCCCACTTGATGGTCAGATAATAAAGGGCTAATAATTAGACTCTTATTTGTCCTTAATTCCTGTATTTCAACTTTGGGTAGAAGCATTTTTCCACTCTTTTTCTACTATATAATTACCCACCCTTTTTTCAATTAAGTTATAAATTACTTGATAAAGTATTCGGATTTCAGTTCAAATCCTAAATCATTGGTTATTTTAAATTTCTCCACATCTCCAAGCCAAACCTCCCAACCTAAAATAAATAGGTATTGAATCTTTTTGGTTATTTGCCATTTCGAGAGGTAAAAAACTAAATATCTCATTAAGATCAAATTTTTTGTATCTTTTTTCAAGATTTACCTCAGTTGTTTTTGTACAAACCACTTTAATATAGTCAATGAATTCATTACTTGAGGTCAAAAAATCTTTTACTATTTCATTACGTGACGATGTTGAAGGGTGTGTTAAAGAATCAAATCCCGATTTTGAATAATTTGTAATATGGCTTAAATAGATGTCAAGTCTATCTCCAATATATTGGCTCGCAAAAATATCGCAAAAATATTCAGCGAAATAAGATTGAATTTTAGCATAATTTTGAGGCTGACTTAGGTCAATATATTTACCTAGCACATTTGTATTAAAAATCCCACCCTTTAACACAAATTCAGCTAAAGTATGCGAAATCTTAAATTTTGTATCAATAAAATGACCTAACTCATGGTATAAAGTCACATTCGCCAAATAATCCCTTGATAAGCTTTTGGGAAGGTTAATTTGCACCAATTTGTGGTCAAATTTTACATCAGAAAACTATTTATTTATGATGAGACAATACTCCTCAAATACTACTAAGGTAGTGTCAAAAGAGAATCCTGAAACATCGTTTATTAAAGAAGTGACTATGATATAGTTCTCTGTATTCTCCCACTCTTTTAAAGCACACTCTAAACAGTATACTATCTCATGTGGTATGGTACTGTATGCACTTGAATCTAAAAAAGCTACACTTTTGAAAATAAAATCAACAACTTTTTGCCTTTCTAGTATTTCACTATCACTTAAAATTGAAATCTCTTCAATTTTAAGTGAGCCAATTAGCTTTGACAAGTTCTCATGATAAAGTTGCTTTCTATTATCCGAATAGCAGTTGTTTTTAGATTTTCTCCAATGAGATAATAGCTGTGCTAGATGTAATTCATATAACTTATGTTTCATTAGAGCTTCATCCGCAAATTATACGTTTTTTATACCAAGGCCTCCCACAATATCTCCACCGGATGCTTGGCTTTTCTACCTGTGCCATCATGAATTTGGTGGCGACAGCTAGTGCCTGGGGCAGCTATTTCATAATCACTTGCTTTGCGAATGGCAGGAAATAATACCAACTCTCCTACTTGCATACTCACTTCATAATGCTCTTTTTCATAGCCAAAGCTACCTGCCATACCGCAACAGCCCGAAGGTATCATTTCCACTTTATAATTTTCGGGAAATTCGAGTAGTTTCTTTGTAGGTGTGACAGAAGAAAGTGCCTTTTGGTGGCAATGCCCGTGAAGCTTTATTTTCTTTTCCACTTTGGTAAATTGCTCTTTTTTGATGTTGCCTTTATCTAGTTCTATAGCAAGAAATTCATCTACTTGGAAACAGTTTTTGGCCAGCTTCTTTGCATCTTCTATCAAATCTGCACTTACCAAACGAGGATATTCATCTCTAAAACTCAAAATACAAGAGGGTTCTATGCCAATTAAAGGCATATCGTCAGTTATTATATCCTTTAATAATTGCACATTTTTAATGGCTAGTTTTTTGGCTTTACGCACAAATCCTTTCGACAAAAAGGTACGCCCGCTTTCTTCATGTTTGGGGATGATAACCTCGTAACCAAGCTTATTGAGCAGTTTTATAGTAGTAATTCCTATTTCTACATCGTTAAAATTGGTGAATTCGTCAAGGAAAAGGAAAACTGCACTAACCCCCGAAGAAAAGCCCCCCAGCCCCCGAAGGGGGAGGTCCTGGCGGATTTTGTCTATACTATAGTTTTGTAATTTAGGTGAAATTTTAATCCCTTGTTTTATTTTATCGATAGATGAATAGGGTAACTCTCTTAGCAATGGAGGCTCCCCCTTCGGGGGCTGGGGGGCTGTTAGGATTTGTTTGAGTGTTTTTTTATGTAACAAAGGAAACTGCCTTTTCTGATGAATACCCATCACAGTATTGGCAATGCTACCTGTAAATTTATTGCCCATCAAAAAATTATAAATACCTGGAATTTTTGAGGCTATCTCCATGGCTTGCACGAAATGCCCAATCATGAAGCTACGGAATGATACCCCATTGGCATCATAATATTGTTGGGTAAATTCTGCTTTGAGCGTAGCCACATCTACATTGCTCGGGCATTCATTTTTACAACCTTTGCAACTTAAGCACAGATCGTACACCTCTTTTATCTCTTTGTGATTGAAAGCATTCTTTTTGGTGGAATTGGTGAGAAATTCTCGCAATATGTTCGCTCTAGCTCTAGTAGTATCTTTTTCATTTTTAGTAGCCTGAAAACTGGGACACATTGTACCCCCAATGATACTTGATTTTCGGCAATCGCCCGAACCGTTGCATTTCTCTGCCATTCGCAAAATCCCTTCAGTTTCGCTGAAGTTGAAAACAGTGTCGAATTGCTTTGTTTCTTGATTGCTTTCGTATCGAAGTTGCTCGTTCATTTTTGGGGTATTCACCACCTTGCTCGGATTGAAAATATTTTCAGGGTCCCATGTATTTTTTATGTCAAGAAAAAGCTGATAGTTTTTCTCTCCCACCATTTTTTTTACAAATTCACCTCTTACCCTTCCATCGCCATGCTCTCCGCTCATAGAGCCACCATGTTTCTTTACAAGCGTAGCCACATCATCAGTAATTTTGAAAAATAGTTCTCTATCCACTTCTTTTTTCAAATCAAGAATAGGACGCAAGTGCAATTCTCCATCGCCAATATGGGCATAGTAGACACTGCTTTTGCCATATTTTGCCATTATTTCAGCAAATTCAGCAGCAAATGCAGGCTGGTCGTTTACATCTACCGAAGTATCTTCAATACAGGCAACCGCTTTTGGATCGCCCGGAATATTGGCCAACAAACCCAAACCTGCTTTTCGCAAACTCCAAGCTGCACTAATTTCTGCACCCCAAAGTCTGGGGAAATGGTAGCCAAAGCCAGCCAATTTTAATTCAGTTTCTAATTGCTGAGTCAATATTTCTATCTCTTCTTTGGTTTCCCTGGCCCACTCAATCACGATTACCGCTTTGGGATTTTCCTTTATAAAAAAAAGATTTTTCTGTTGCTCAATATTTTGCTTTGCTACAGTTAAAATAACATCGTCAAACAATTCTACTGCACCGGGATTATACTTTAAAGTAATGATTGTTGCTTTGCAAGCCTCATCAATAGAGTGTAAATGAACAGCTAAAGCACCTTTTGTTTTGGGTGGAATATCAACTAAATTGAGTTTAATTTCAGTGGTAAAAGCCAAGGTACCTTCTGATCCTGCCATCAACTTACAGAAGTTAAATTTGCGATCTTGAATGCCTATTCCGTTAAGCTTATAACTTAAATAAGGGTTATCTGTAAATAATTCAGTATCAAGCAATTCATCGAGTGCGTAGCCTGTATTTCTCCTTTTGATAGTAGGCTTAGGAAACTGGCTTTTGATTTCCTCTTGGTTAGATTTATTTTTTAAAATTTCTTCAATTTTCAAGTAAATCTTGTTTTCGAGCGTTAAGCCCCCTTCGGGGGTTGGGGCCTTTTTTTTCTCTTCAAATTCATTTTGAGTCAAGGCTTTGAATGTGGTTTCTGCACCATCAGCAAGTATTACTTTTAGTTCCAAAGTGTGGTCTCTAGTGGTACCATATATTACCGAGTGCGAGCCGCAGGAGTTATTTCCCACCATACCGCCTATCATGCAACGGTTTGAAGTGCTGGTTTCGGGACCAAAAAACAGGCCAAAAGGTTCGAGGTGTTTATTGAGTTCGTCAAGCACCACACCAGGTTGCACACGCACCCATTTTTCTTCCTTATTTACCTCCAATATTTGGGTGAAATATTTAGACACATCTACCACAATGCCACTGCCTACTACTTGGCCACCCAATGAGGTGCCCGCTGTGCGAGGAATGACGGAAGTTTTAAATTTTCGGGCATATGCTATGGCTTTTTTTATATCTGCAACTGTTTTAGGCCTTATTACAGCCTGTGGCATTTCCTTATATACGGAAGCATCTGTGGCATACAATGTGCGGGTTAGCGTATCGAAATATACATCTCCTTCAATCTCTTTTTTCAGTTCTTCTAAAGCTTTTTGCATGTAGGGGTTTGTGTGGCACCTATCAGTACCAATTGTAGAAAGACAAAGTTAAGGAAGAATGAAAAAAATAGGCGGGTAGGAAGGAAATTTTGTTGTTGGAAGTTGAATTGTTTCGGTTGTTGTTAAACTTCACTAAATACCAAAAAAGGGGGGTGAACCTCAATTTCACAAAACATAATAAAAAGCTTTGAGATTAAAGATTGTACTTAATTTAGGCTAAATATTTTATCATTATGAGTAACACAAGACCAAGTGCTAATGAACTGCTTAATTGAGTAAATTCAAAAAAGTTGTATGTTGAAAAACTTAACAATTTCATAATAATGAAAGTAATTAAAAATAGGAATTGTAAATTTACATTTACAGAAATTTTCACATAAACTTAAAATAAAATGAAAACATTCAAACATTCAAACATTCAAACATTCAAACATTCAAACATTTAATTAATTTAATTAATTTAAATCTTCTTTTTTTGCTTCTGCTTGGTTGCTCAAAAAAAGATAATGTTGTTCAACCGCAGGTTCAAAGTGTCACCCCTCAATTAGTTGATGGCAGGCTTGCTTTCAAAAATAAAACTTCATTTGATCTTTACCTTAAAGAACTTTACGAAAGCCAAGATGGAGACTACAATTCTCACACTACTAAATTAGGCTTGAAGTCAGCTTATTCAAAAAGAGAACTTCAGTATAACAGAAATGCTAGAGAGGAACAATCTTCTACAGATTCAACTGCAGTCAAAGATTCATTGTATTTTGATGAACCACTTCTCAACTCTGTAATGAATGAAAATGGCGAAATAGAAATTGGTTCCGATACAATAATTAGATATACTTTATCGTACTCTTACAAATACCACAAAAGCCTATCAAGCTTTATAAAAACGATGGATACGTCATCATTTACAAAAATACCCAAAGGTGAAGGTTTAACTTTAGGAAATGGTGTATATGTATTTAAAAACAAAATCGACAAAATCACTTCAACACCTGAAATAGTAACTTCCGATAATACCAATACTGCTAGAATGGATGCGACAGTGCCTGTAACGGGAGATACAAGAATGATAGCTGAAGTACTAAATACTTATGTAATTGGCTACTCATCTCTTGCTGTGATTACAAGGTTAGAAAGACAAAAGTGCCACTATTTTTTTAATAACTGTTATGCGAGGTATTGGGCTGATCAAAATGCAACTAGATTATCAATTATAGGAACTATCAGATATAAAGCGACTGCAGGTGGTGTTTCGTTTATTCCTGAAAAGACAAAATCTTTCTTCCCTGAAAGGGCAGCTTTTAATGAACCTAGATTACATTTATTGTGCGATTGGTCTAGTCTTGCCGTTTTTGAAGTAATTGGTCGAAATATGCGCCATTCTGCGACTTATGCAGGAGTGTACAAGGAAATCTACAATCCATGATTAAATACTTTCAATTAATATTAGTATGTAGTATTTCTTTGGGATACTCCCAAAGAAATACTACTAATTTTTCATTTCGGAAGTTTGTTAAAAAATTCAATATTTCTGCTGAAGTGGGGTTTTATAGGCCTGAGTATTACTATACAGGAGACTTAACAGCCATTGACCCTTTTCCTTATCCCGTAATAACTCCTTATCCCAAAATTCGACTTGGTTATTCCTTAAGTCCCAAATTGAGCGTTGAGTATGCTTATACCTCTTTGCACTATGGTGCATATCATGGTTTTCGAGGTCAATTTACTCCTTTGCTACAATATTCAAACTTCCTTGTTAATTTTTACGCATACTGTCACGATTTAGGAATAAGGTATTACTTTAAGTCGTTTTCAAATTCCCGAAAAACAATCTTTTTATCTTGGAATCCATCTTTGGTGTTTGAAAATTATGAAAACACACTTAATTCATTGTCTTCCGGAGGCACTGCAACATTCAAGGATTCACTTGCTGAGCGGCAGCTTGTGTTGTCTAGTATTTTTATTCGCAATGAGTTTTTTATTGAGTTTTATAGGAAAAGCAATAGAATCTCTTGGGGCTTAGGCATGGCCTATAAATTCAATCCTTTTTTCAAACCCATTGTGGAAATGGATATATATTATGAGACAGATGGTAAAAAGCGCCAAGCGTATAATTATTCTTATGGCAATGGCTTTTGTTTGCTTTTCTTAAGATTCACCTTTTATGGCTCAGACAAAAAGCCCATAGTCAGTCAGTATTTTTTTAGCGAATAGGATTTTGATTTGTAATACCACAATGGTAATTAGACTTTTAATTAATTTCTATATTTGTTCATAAAAACCCTTTTAACATGAAAAGCTTATTTTTAATGCTATTTCTAGTTCTATCTTTTATTTCTAATTGCCAAAAAAGTAATACTATTTATCTTGAGATTGGTGGTAGAAGTTTTTACGGTGCACTAACTTATGATAAATTGATTAAAAGAGTAGGTAATTCCAATCTAGGATTTTCTGTTGGGTTCATGGCTATACCAACTTATTTCCTTCAAAGCTGGGCCGTTCCTACTTCTTTTAATTTCATTACAGGTGCTGACAAATCACATCACCTTGAGCTAGGTATTGGACTTACTTACCATTTGATGAGACAGCTACAAGAGTCTTCTTCAAAAGAAAACTCTTTTGAGAATAAGCATCTTTTGTATTTGAACTCCACCATAGG